>CALVJN010000001.1 GCA_944332205.1 uncultured Bacilli bacterium
AAAACCCCAATCGAGTATAGAACTCAATTAGGGTTTAATTAGAACTTTTTGTGTCTACTTTTTATTGACAAGTTCATATAAAATAATGAGCTTTTTATTTTATATAAGTATAAAAATTAAATTATTTCTTTTCAAATACAATCTTTTCCTGTAATCCAACAACATTATCAACAGGAATTGAAAAGCAAATTCCTCTTCCTTCTTTAGATAAACCAACAGCATCAGTTATTTCACTCATAACTTTTTTCTTATTATCTTTTTCTGTCAATATAAGAACAACATCTTTTTCTGGTTCTATTGTTATGCCTAAAAATTTAGTTGCTTCTTTTGACCCTAGTCCAATACCATGAACTAACGTACCACCACTTGCACCAACTCTTTTAGCAGCATCCATAGCTAATGATGAATATCCTTCTAATACAATGACAATTATAAGCTCATACTCTTTTTCTTTTGCCATAATGTATTCCTCCTCTACAAATTTAATGTCTTTATATTGATTAGATAAATATCTTGTAGCACTTATTATTGAGGTAGTAAAAGCTATCCCCATTCCTGGTTTATATATTTCTATTTTATTGTGTAAATCATATAATAATTTCATTTCTAACTTTTCAGGAATTATGCTAATCATTATGTTTTTTTTTATTTTACTAAGTCCAAAATATTCTAAAAGTGAACTTGAGGCTGTTCCAATTCCATTTATTAAAAACGAATAAGTAATTTTATGTCGTCTATATAATCTTAAAATTTTTGAATACTTATCCTTATCAGTTATAGTAATTAGCATTTTAGTTTTTACTACATCTTCATTCATAATAATGCCTCCTAGTAATAATCAATAATCTCCTCATTATAAATTGGATCATTGTAAATAACTTTAGTTTTAAATTTATAAATTAATCCAACTAATTGAACAGTAATAAGCGGAATAGTAGCCACGATAGCAATTAAACCAAAAGCATCTGTCAAAACATTATGACCAAGTGCTTCTGCTACACCAATGGCAAATGGTAATAAAAATGTAGCAGTCATTGTTCCAGAAGCTACTCCTCCAGAATCAAAAGCAATAGCCGTAAATACAGGTGGAACAAAAAATGTCATAATAAGAGCAAAAACGTATCCAGGAATTAAAAAATACCAAATAGAAATTCCCGTTATAACTCTTATTATTGAAAATGCTGTAGCAATACTAACACCAACTGCTAAAGATATATCCATCGTTTTCTTTTTTATGTTTCCATTAGTGATTTCTTCAATTTGTGTTGTTAAAACAGCAACTGCCGGTTCACTAGATACTATAAAATATCCTAAAATAAGACTTAAAAATATTAAAATATAATTATAGTTAGATAAAGTTTTACCTACCATATAACCCATTGGCATAAATCCAACATTAACACCTGTTAAGAAAATAACTAAACCCAAATATGTATAAATTAATCCCTTAAATATTTTACTTAATTCTTTTCTATTCAATTTTAAATATAGAAAATTATAAATAATAAACAATACTACAATAGGCCCTAATGACATCAATACCTCTTTAAAATATATTGGTAACCCTTCTAAATATAATTTTAATACTTCAATTAAAGATAAATTTGTTGGAACAAAAATTTCATTATAGGTTGATTTAGCATTATAAATTAATCCTAAAATCAAAACTATTAATACTGGGCCAACAGAACAAAAAGAAATTATACCAAAAGTATCATCCTTTTTTTTAGAATCACTACGCATTGAAGAAAGTCCTGCACCTAAAGCAATAATCAAAGGTACACTAAGTGGACCTGTTGTAACTCCACCAGAATCAAAAGCAAGTGGAACAAACTCATTAGGTACAAAATAAGCAATTACAAAGGATAAGCCACAAATAAAAATTAATAAATAGACATAATTAATTTGAAAAAGCATTCTTAAAATTGCGATTAAAAGAAAAATGCCAACACCTATACCAACTGTTAGTATTAAAATACTACTAGAAATTGTAGGAACTTGACTTGCTAAAACATTTAAATCCGGTTCTGCAACAGTTACAATAAATCCTATTAAAAAGCATACAATTAAAATAAACGGTATACTTTTTTTATTAGTTAAGTGAACTCCTATTTTTTCTCCTATTTCAATCATCGAAATATCAGCACCGAGTTCAAATAAACACATACCAACAATCAAAAAAATAGAACCTATTAGAAACGAAGGAATTAAAGTTATTAAACTATTACTTTTAAAAAATAAACATATTATTAATACAATAATAGTTATTGGAAGTATTGACTTAGCAGAATCTTTTATTTTATTAAATATAAGTTTAATCAAAACAATCCCTCCAATTATTTATTCAAATTAATTATAACAAAGTTAAAATTAATTAACAAGTTTAAAATATTATTAGAAAAATAAAATTTTAAACTACAAAAATAAAATGTCAATTGCTTGTATTTGCAATCGACACAATTGAAATTTTTTATAATAACATATAAAGCAATGATAATTTACTAATATTTTTATTATAAACTTTAATAACTATATATACCATGAATTTTTTGCCTATCTATTTCAGTTATATCATTCATTTTCCAAACATCATTATTTTTAGTTAATGATAATATCAAAGTATATTTTACCCTATCAGTATTTTTACTCATTAAATCTAATTTTTTATCAATAAACTTTTCCTTATTAACTGTTCCATTTTCATCTAAAAATTCTTCTTGATTATTTTGCAAATAATTATCTGCTTCTATAATAGATTTACTATAATCATATACTTCTATTTCTGTCTTCACTGTTGCACTATTACCATCTACAGTTTCTTCTTTTATAGTGTAAACCAAATCATTATACTGTTTCTTCATTATATTTTTATATTTTTCTTTTTGCTCATTTGTTAACTCATAATCATTATCAATTGTATAGTCTAACTGTTCGATAACTTTATTATCTATTGTTTGATATTTATTAAAAAATTCTTCTACTTTTTTAGTAGGTGTATTCATTAAATTGTCACAACCTAAAATGAAAACAGAAATTATAATAAATAATACTATTTTTTTCATAAAAAAATCCTCCTATTAGTATTTTCTACTAAAAAGAAGATTTTATTCCAATTTTAATTTATATTTTTAATATTCACAACTTCCAGGAGTTCTAGGATATGGAATAACATCGCGAATATTTTCAACACCAGTTAAATATATTAATAGTCTTTCAAATCCCATTCCAAAGCCTGAATGATAGCATCCTCCATATTTTCTTAAGTTTAAATACCATTCCATTCCACCTAACGGCATATTTAATTCTTTCATACGATTAATAAGTTTATCATAATTTTCTTCTCTTTGTGATCCGCCCATTAACTCTCCTGCTCCTGGAACTTCCAAATCAACTGCTGCAACTGTTTTTCCATCTGGATTTTGTTTCATATAAAATGCTTTTATGTCCTTTGGCCAATTAGTTATAAATACTGGGCCATCAAAATATTCAGTAATATATTTTTCATGTTCTTTAGCAATATCTTCTCCATACTCTGGTATAAATTCCCATTTAATATCAGCTTTCTTTAAAATAGTTATTACTTCTTCATGAGTTACTCTTGTAAATTTACTATTAACTAATTTAGTTAATTTATCTTTTAAACCTTTTTCAATAAACTTATCAAAGAAATTTATTTCATCTTTACATCTATCCAAAACATAAGTAACTACATACTTAAGCATATCCTCCATAATATCCATATTTTGCTCTAAATCACAAAATGCAATTTCTGGCTCAATCATCCAAAATTCATTTGCATGAGTTTTTGTATTAGAATTTTCTGCTCTAAAAGTTGGACCAAATGTATAAGTTTTTTTAAATGCCAAAGCAAATGTTTCAGCTTCCAATTGTCCAGATACAGTAAGTGATGATTGCTTTCCAAAAAAATCCTTAGAGTAATCTACCTTACCACTTTTAGCAATTTTTTCTAAATCCAATGTCGTTACTTGAAACATTTCACCTGCCCCTTCACAATCACTAGCAGTTATAAGTGGAGCATGAAAATAAACATATCCTCTGTCTTGAAAATATTTATGAATCGCATCTGCTGCAACACTTCTAACTCTAAATACAGCTTGAAACAAATTTACACGTGGTCTTAAATATGCTTGCTCTCTTAAAAATTCATTTGAATGTCTCTTAGGTTGCATTGGATAATCTTCTGGGCAATCACCTTCTAATTTTATATTTTTTACTTTAATTTCAAAATCTTGACCAGCTCCTACTGATTTAATAACTTTTCCTTCAACTGTTATTGCACATCCAACATGATACTTTTGAATAGCATCAAAATCTTTTAGCCCATTATCATAAACTAACTGAATATGCTTAAAACAAGTTCCATCTGAAAAATCAATAAATCCAAATTCCTTTTGTTTTCGATGATTTCTAATCCATCCTTGTAATATTACATCTTTATCCATGTAATCATCTAATTTGCTATACAAATCTTTTACATCAATCATAAATTCCTCCTAAAAAAATACTAGTTTTATCCCAGAAGGGACGAAAAACTAGTATTTCCGCGGTACCACCCAATTTATTACAAAAGTAATCACCTTATAGCAATAACGGTGCATACCGGCTTAGTCTACTTTATTCTTTAAGCACTCACAAATGTTATTCATAACAACTATTTATTAGTTTCCACCACTCACTAACTCTCTATAAAAAATTATTGTTATTACTTCTTTTGTTCATCGTTTTAATGATAATATTATATTTAATAGTTATAATTTTGTCAATTTTTAATTTTTTATTCTACTAATTACTAACAATATTAATAAATTCTTGTAATGAAGTATTTTTATAAATTGGATATCTTGGTATTTTATATTTGTCAACTAACCTATTTGCTTTTCTGTTTCCACCAATAAATGCTAAAGAAAATCCTACTTCCTTAACATTTTCTATTGCTTTATTATTATATGCATAAAACGGAAAACAAAACGCTGTTTTTGAACCAGTTATTTCAATCGATTTTTTTAAATCGGCAAGTACTTCTTCTTGACTACTACATAACATTTGAGCACCACTCGCAACACCACCACATAATCCGCTCATATGCATATCGTTAGTATGCGATTCAACACTCAAATACTCTGATGAATAATTAGATATATCCCACCATCCTGTAATTAAAAATAAAGTTGCATGCATTTTATATTCTTCTAATATTGGAATAAGTTTATTACCATTATGAGCACCAGTACCCATAGCACCATCATCAATTGTAATTAAAACTGACTTTTCTGGAATATTTATTTCTCCATACATCCATTCTCTAAATTCTTCCATTGTAAGTGTTTTATAGTTATTATCTTTTAAATAATCCAATTGTTCTCTAAATTTTTTTACATCAATACATATTGATTCATTACATGATTCCCCTAAAGTTGGATCGTAAAAAAAATGATAATTAAGTACAGCTATTTCTGGACTTTTCGTTACATTAACTTTTTCACGATAAACAACAGTTCTACTAGTCGATGATTCATTATTTGAACTATCACTAACCTTATATATAATTTGGTAAGTCCCAACAGTATTTTTATCAACATTACTAATTATTTCAACTTTTGATGTTAAATCCCCATCATAATTATCATTTGCTATAACTAATGGATCATTAAATTCATCTCCAACAGTCAGCTTTACTATTGAATCACCATTTAATGTTAATACTGGGGGGACTTTATCTATGACTTTTACAGTTCTTTCAACTTTTTTCTTTGATTGTCTATATTGTACTATATATTCTATTTTATAAACACCAACTTTTGAAGTATCTAAATTACTATTATTTATATAAATATTATCACTAATATCTTTATCTTTATAATATGCTTTAGCCCCTAATTCTTTATACTCATCATAAACATTTAAAGTAATATCTTCTCCTATAAGCTCTAATCTTATATTTGGAAAATTTATAAAAATAATAGATATAACAATAAATAATATCATTATTAATCCTATAATTAACACTTTTTTTCTTTCCATAAAAATATCACCATAACTATTATACATTTATTTTATTAATATTAAAATATAATTTGTTTACTATTATATTATTTATGTTAAAATATTTATAAAGGAAGAGATTTTATGAAAAAAACAATTTTAACAGGTATAAGACCAACAGGAAGAATTCACTTAGGTCATTATTTTGGTGCAACAAAAAATTGGGTAGAACTTCAAAATGATTATAATTCTTTTTTCGAAATTGCAGATGTGCAAGCTTTAACAGATAATTTTGATAATCCTACCAAAGTTAGAGAAAATGTTAGAGAAATTGCTATTGATTTACTTTCAATTGGAATCAATCCGGAAAAATCCACAATATTTATTCAATCAATGATTCCAGAAATAGCAGAACTTACAGTTTACTATTCAAATCTAGTTACTATGTCTAGGTTATATAGAAATCCGACTATAAAAACTGAAATAGCTCAAAAAAAAGCTATATTTGGAAATAATGGTGAAAGTGTAACATATGGATTTGTAGGCTATCCTGTTAGTCAAGCAGCAGATATTACCGCTTTTAAAGGTGAACTTATTCCTGTTGGAGAAGATCAATTACCACTTATTGAACAATGCCGAGAAATCGTTAGAAAATTTAACAGTATATATGGTGAAACATTAAAAGAACCCGAAGCATACCTAAGTAAAACTACTAGAATTAAAGGGCTGGATGGAAATGAAAAAATGGGAAAAAGTCTAGGAAATGCTATCTACTTACGAGACAATGAAGAAGTTATAACAAAAAAAATTATGGGAGCAGTTACAGATCCTAATAAAATAAAAAAAGACGATCCAGCAGAACCATCTAAATGTATGGTATATTATTACCATAATTTAATAAATTCAAAAGAAAAAGACCTTATTTGTGAAGAATGCAAAAAAGGACTACGTGGATGTGTTCAATGTAAAAAAGAATTAATAAAAAATATGTTAGATTTTCTATCACCTATTCAAGAAAAAGCTAAATATTATGAAGAGCATCTTGATGAAGTAGATAATATTTTAATAAAAGGAACAAAAAAAGCACAAGAAATAGCTAAAGAAACAATGAAAGATGTCAAAAAAGCAATTAAAATTGATTACTATAATTAAAGACAACGGACTGTTAATCAGTTGTCTTTTTTTTCAATTCATCATATTGAATATATAGTTTTTGAACATTATTCTCTAAAAAATAATAATGAACAATGTATGGAACAACAAGCAATATAAACATTGAAGTTAATAATATCAATCCTAAAGTTGGCATTAATATCGTATATAAAAAGCTAATTATTAAAAGAATAGCAACTAAAGAAGTTACAATCAAATGAATTAATCTTTCGTGTTGATAAAAAGATATTTTTATTAAATGTGAATTTATAACTTCATCAAGATTATCTATGCTTTTTTTCTTTAATAGTTTATCTATATAATTTACATACTCCATTATACTTTTTTTCATTCTATTTCCCCTCTATTAAACTCAATGACACTTTTTCTTTTTCGACTGAAATATCAGTAACATAGCAATCAACAATATCTCCAACACTTACTACCTCACTTGGATGTTTTATATATTTATTAGTAAGTTTAGAAATATGGGCGAGTCCATCATTATGTAGACCAATATCTATAAATACTCCAAAATCTACTACATTTCTAACTGTACCCTGTAACTTAGTTCCAATTTTTAAATCCTCAATACGTAAAATATCGCCACGTAAAAGTGGTTTAGGCATATTATCTCTTGGATCACGGTTTGGTTTTTGTAAATCATTAACTATATCTGTTAATGTATATTTATCTATTTTTAACTTTTCACAATATTCATTTATATTAAAATTACTTAATACTTCTTTCAATTTATCTGTACCAATATCATTGACAGTTAAATTTAAAGATTGCAATAAACTTTCTGCCTCTTTATAACTTTCCGGATGAATAGAAGTTTTGTCTAAAGGATTACTTCCATCAAGTATTCTCATAAACCCAATAGATTGTTCATATATTTTTGGGGTAATTCCTTTTATCTTTTTTATCTCTTCTCTAGAACTAATCATACCCTTTTTGTTTCGTTCTTCGATAATAGCATCAATAGCTTTTTTATTCATTCCAGATACATAAGATAATAAAGAAGGTGAAGCTGTATTTATATTCACACCAACTTGATTTACTGTCTTTGTAACAACAAAGTCTAACGATTCATCTAATTTTTTAGGAGTAACATCATGTTGATACAAACCAACACCAATACTTTTAGGATCTATCTTTACAAGTTCAGATAAAGCATCTTGTAAACGTCTAGCAATACTTATAGCGCTTCTTTTTTCTACTGTTAAATCCGGAAATTCTTCAATTGCTAACTTTGATGCCGAATACACACTAGCACCTGCCTCATTAACAATAATATATTCAACTTTTCTCTTAGCATCTTTTATTGCATCAGCTACAAATTTTTCTGATTCACGTGATGCAGTACCATTTCCTATGGCAATAATGTCAACATTAAATTTATCAATTAAATCTAATAATATTTTTTTACTTTCTTCTATCTTGTTATGTGGTTCTGTTGGATAAATAACACTTATATTAAGAGGCTTTCCTGTTTTATCAACTACTGCTAATTTACATCCAGTTCTAAATGCTGGATCGTAACCCATAACTATCTTTTCTTTAATAGGTGGAGTTAATAACAAATTTTCTACATTCTTTGCAAAATTGTCAATTGCACTTTCTTCTCCCATATCCTTAAGCATAGCTCTAATCTCACGTTCTATGCTAGGCTTAATTAACCTTTTATAACTATCATTTATTGCCTCTTTAACTAAAATACTACAATAATTATCTTTCTTTATAATTTTATTATTTAAATAATCTAAGATATCATCTTCATTAATATCGATTGACACATTTAAAACTTCATCGTTTTCTCCTCTATTTATAGCTAAAATACGATGTGGTTTAATTCTATTTACTTTTTCTTGATAATCATAATACATTTCATAGATTTTATTTTCATCTTTAGCATTTTTCTTAATTTTAGAAACTATTAATCCATCACGATAAGTTCTTCTTCTTATTTCTTTTCGATACTCAGCGTTATCACTAATTACTTCTGCAATTATATATTTTGCACCAGTTATTGCATCTGTTACACTAGTAACTTTATCATTCAAATACTTTTTAGCCTCATTTTCTATATCAATATCACTAAATGAAAAAATAATTTTACTAAGTGGTTCCAATCCATTGGCTATAGCTTCTGTAGCTTTTGTCTTCTTTTTTTCTTTATATGGTCTATATAAATCTTCAACATCTATTAACTTACTACAAGACATAATAGAATTTTTTAAATCATCAGTAAGTAACCCTTTTTCATCTATAAGTCTTATAACATCTTCTTTTCTTTTTAAAAGATTAACTTGATAAACATATACATCATTTATACTTCTAATAACTTCTTCATTTAAAGCTCCTGTTACTTCTTTTCTATATCTAGCAATAAAAGGAATGGTATTTCCTTCTTGTAAAAGCTTAAGAACACTTTCAACTTGCTTTGTCTTTATATTTAAATCTTTACTTATTTGTTCGATAATTAATTCATTCATATAATCCTCCATATTTAATTTTATCACAATAAAAAAAGGATGTTAATAATTATTAATATCCTAATCTAAGAATTTCACATTCAACATTATAAGCAACACCAAATTTATTAGCATTTTCATCTGAAGCAAACAATAAATCAAAAATTGCTCTTTTATTTTTACCAATTGCTCCTCCTCTATCTAATACAATTGCATAAACATCTTCACCAAAATAATTTAAATTCTTAATTCTAACAATAGTACCAAATGGGTATGAGGAATCACCTGCTACTATTCTAACCATTCCATATTCACTATCATATTGATAGATATCACCATTACCAACATACTTTCCAGATGCTGTATAACCTTGACACCCATCACTACAAAATGGTGTGAAAGCAGTTATCGTTCCTGTTATAATCTCTAATATTACAGCATTTTCATTTGGTGTTGATACAACTTTCATCGCATCAATTTCTTTCATTTTATTATAATATGATAAGAGTTCTAATCTTTCTTTTTCTTCTTTAATAAGACTTTGTATAACACTAACTCTTTCTAATAAACTTTCTTTAACATCCAAATATTCAATAGAATTTATTTTCTCTATAATACTATTTAACTCTTCTTCACTTAAATTATTTTCAATAGTATCTAACAGTAAATTGAATTCTTTTTGTATTGCCTCTTTAGCAATGTTCAACTCTAACTCGCTAATAACTATAGATAATTCTTCTTTAATTTCAATTGTATTTAAATTATCAATCGATTCCTTTGCTTCTTTAATATCATCTTGACTTTTAGTATTATTAGCTTCACTTACCTTTTTTCTAGCAAGTTCAATTCTTTTATTTTCTTGAGCCTTATAATTATACTCTTTAACTATATAAACAGTTATACCAGTTATTATTAATAAAAATCCTAATAATAAACATAATATAATATTTTTCTTTTTCATAAACACTCCTTTTGGTGAATAGCTTATATTTTAACATAAATGTTTATTATTTGCAAAAGTAATTTTTACCAAAATAAAAACTAACTATTTTTTACAAGTTAATTTTAACAAATTATAAATATTCAAATGCTTATCAGTAATATTATTTAAACTATTTAGAAGTTCTTTATAAATGTACTCAATATCATCTTCTTTCCTATCAAAATATTCAATATATAAATATTTAAGCTTTTCAAAATAATTGTTTTTATATAACTCATTAATTTCTTTTAATAAGAAATCTCTTGTATATTCTTCTTTTCTTGTTATGAATTCAACATTTTTTACTCTTCCAAATTTTTTATAATTAAAATCTAAAGTCGTTAATTTTTCAGCTATAAAACAAGCCTCCTCCTCTTCTTCTAATAATAAACAACTTTTAAATTCAACAATTCCTTTTTCATTTATGCAAATTCCAATTGCTTTATTTCCATCAGAAAAAATAGTTAAATACTTATATTTTCTTTTACTTTGTTTGTATATCACTGCAGTATTTTCTATTTTTTTTAAAAAATCATCGTCAACTTTTATTTTATAATTATATATATCTGATAATGTAGATTTATTGACTTTAAAAACAGATATTTTTTTTATATTTAAAATTACATCATTATAGTCCCACTCAAAAAAATCATAAATTCTTTTTGAATCCGTAAAATTTAATAAAATATCATACATGTATGTCATTTTCTTTTCTCCTTTTAATAACAATTGATAATAAAAGTAATATATACCCTACAAAAAAAATTATACATTCCAATTTTGTAAATATATAAATTAAATAATCAATAAAACTATAACCAATTACTAAAAGATTTAAATACATAATTATATAAGATAGACCCATACTAGACATAATTAATCCTAATATAAATAATATTATTCTATTCATATATGCACCTATATTTAAATTTTATTTTACTACAATAATATTATGTTTTATTTTAATAAATATATACAAAAAAGAATTACTATAAAAAGTAATTCTAATATTCATCTGGAGTCCTATTTTCTAAAATTCCAGTTAAAACATTAACAATATCTTCACCACTATCATATTCAACATTAAACATCGACAAGAAGGAAAATTCTTCTGTTGCTACTAATGTAACTGTAACTTTTGGTGGACATTCATCTATATCATTTATTATTATTTTATATTTTCTATTCAACTGAGCACTTGACGCAAATCTTCTCACAAAACTCTCTACAAATTTTTCTTTAATTATTCTTATCGTTCCAGGTATTCCTTCCATACAATGCATACTCTCCGGATCATTTTCTTCTGTTACTCCATCCCAGCCAATTCCATCTCTATATGCTTTTAAATCTACTGCATCTATCATTGCTGCTTCAGTAATCTCTTTTAATAAATAATAGTTCTGCTCATTACTCATTATTACATTTCCAAATATATTTATAAGTACTATTCCTAATATTCCCATTACCATAAAGAAATACATCCACATTGAACTATTCATTCATTTTCACCTTCTATCTTACCTGCTCGCCATCTATAACTGTAAAACTTGATCTAAACGTTTCGTTTATAAATTTACTATAATATCTTTTAGTAGTATCAACACCTTCCATATATACATAATCTAAATATGCATCATTTCCAGCACTCGCATTATTATAACTTTCAGTATCTTGTCTTATTTGTTTTATAACAGATGGAGTAAGTTCTATTACATATTCTTGTTTTTGATTTTTGTTGACTCCAGTCACACTTGAAGTATCTTTATCATCTTGTTTTATGTATTCTGTTTTCCCTACCCAATTAGATGGTATTATTCTCTCTCCTGTTGGATAATTAAATCCTAAAGTATTACTATCGCTTGAATATGGGAATGGATTATAATTATTTACTGTTCTATATAAATAATCATTTGAACATTCTGGACAATAATAACAATAATTAACACAACTTGATGCACTATTGAATCCCCATTCAACATAATTGTTTGTACAAGTATCTGTAACTTCCGCTATATCTCTATTATTCTCAGCACACATTCTTGCTTTTGAACACTGATTTATGCATTCATCTACATTATCATAATTATTTATATCACTATCCCAATACTTTACACAATAATTTTTTACTTCGCCAGTATCAGCAGGATTTATACTTTCACTACAATTTGGTAATTCTGGTACATCACTCCAACAAACATTATAGCATTTTTCCCCTGTTGTTACCATTGTTCCTTCTACTTTTCCATATACAATAGTATCATCGTATATTATATTGCCTTTTCCATCATCACTATTTCCTACTTCTTTATTCAATCTTACTAAATATCTATTATCTCCTATTGTTGGTAATACCACTACGAAATTCATATTTGTCGACAATGCTGTCAAATATTGTTTAGGTTGTTGCTTTCCCGTAGACTTTATTTCATATAATAATCTATCATTATTATCTCTAGTTACACTACATGAAACACCGCAGCTATCACTAGGATCTATTATATATATCTTCTTTTTGCATATTGCACTTTGACCTTTTTTAGATTCTACTATACCAGTTATATATATTTCTTCTACGCCATTTTTTTGATCTGATATATTTATTTCAATTTCTTTATTCCCATTTGCAATTGCTGTGGTTCCTGTAGTTAACCCTATATTTTCTATTTCATCTTCTACTCCCAACTTTTCATTCGCTTTTAGTGTTGCTGTAACTCCACCTTTTACATATATATCATTTCCATGCATTTCTGTTCCTTCTTCACTTGTTATAATTATTGTACATCCCAATGCTGTATCATCAATTTTATATTCACAACTTTCGCCATCTTCATAATATATACTTTCATCTTTTACTTCTCGACCTATACTTACATCTGTCATTACAGCATGTCCTAATCCTTGATTCTTTATATTATCATTAAAATCTTTATTTCTTGTAGCGTTTAAATCTGTATAATATACATTTCTTCCAATTACATCTTCACCATTACTTACATAGCATACACCATTATCTGGAGTTTTGTATACTGTTGCTTTTCCATCATTTGATACACAATATTTATCGAACATATAATATACTTCTTTTTTACTTACTTGTACATATCTGTTTATTGGCATATATTGTATATTCATATTATATATTTGTGTTATACTTTCTTTTCCAACTATAGTTGCATTGACACTATCATCCTCACTATTTTCTATTAACTTATATTCTTCAGATATTTTTACAACATTATTTACTATCTCTCTTACTCTTGATAGAACAGTCACTTTATTTTTATCATATTCATAAATTGACCATTCAACTTCTCCATCATTTTGAGCTAAAAAATCTGCATCATAATATGGGCTTTTAGTTCTATCATAACTATCATTTAATGCATTATTGTAAATATCATAAATATATAATAATCTTTTTCTTCTATCAGGATCTTTAGATGATATTGTTGCATAATCAAATTTCCATTGTTCTAGATTAAAATAAACTGTACACTCTTTTTCACCATCCAACTTAGCATAATAGTCAATTCCTTCTCCGGCCACTAACTTTTTATTTGTTAAATCAGCAAAACCAAAACCACTTGTCTCTTTACATGCAACATTTATATATGTTCTGTGATCAAATATTGTATCATTTGTATCATCACCATCAAAGTCAGTTATTTGATCTCCAACACAAGTAGTTATTATTGCATTTGTTTTATACAAATCATCACCAGTTAAATTATCTATACTACATTGAGAAGTAGTCTTTACAATAACATTTGCTTTTTCTATTCCATTATAAGGACTTGAATTACTGCAGCTATTTATTGACTCTCTATCTAATCCATTACTACTTCCATCTGTTGGAGATTTTCCATATGTATATCCACAGCTTATTATACAACCTTTTTTTCTTAATCGAGCATTTCCTTTTAAATTAAAATCAACTTCTGCATCACAATAATTCTCTGCACATTTCAAATACTCGTCTGAAGATTTGTTACTTATGTAACTCTCACATGTATTTTTACATGAAATTAAATCTTGTAAATAATAATGTTTTATTCCTAACTCTTTTCTTCCAGTTACACCATTTGAACAACTACCATTTAACAAATAATAATTGTTTGAAGTCGTTCCTACTAGTGCCTTATCCAAACTTGGTCCAATATAATATTGATATATTATATTTCCATTTGCATCTTTCTTACATGTTACATTATCATTTTCTAGTTCACAATGTTTATTATCAGTGTTATCACAATAGTCTACTGCTCTTTTTAAATGAATTTCACTTGTTCCTAAACTTCTTGATGTTTGTATATGAGAGTATCCCTCAGCATATCTTCCATATATTTCATAAATATTTTTTATTCCATTATAACGAGGATCCAAATTGTAAATATTACCAGAATAGCATGTTTGACAAGTCCTTTTCGTTGAACACTGCTGACATTCGCCATTATTCCATTCATATTTTGATCCTAAAGCAAGACAACTTGCTTTATCTTCTGCCATGACAGTACTACATATTTTTTTATTTCTACAATTGCATTCGTATGCCCCACATTTTTCTCCAGTTGCATACCATACTTTGTTAAATTCACTATTACTACCACTAGTTCCCCAAGTCGTTTCCTCTTGTTTTATATATGTAATGGTCGTTAATGGGAATGTTTTACCTAATCGAGCTATATCATCTAATACTCTTTGTACAGGCTCTATTGATATATAGTATTTATCAATTTCACTATAGTCTATATCTATTCCAAAATATTGTTTTACTGCTTGTATGTCCTTAAAATACTTATTTTTTATTATGTTATCCAAATAACCTGCAACAACATTGCTCTCTGTTAAATTACTATCAGAATATGTTTTGTAATAATCTCCTAAATTTGTTATATCACTTGCTTTGTATGTTACTATTCTATATTGTGTTGAATAACGAATTATATATTTTTGATAACCAGTTCTTCCCGAATCACGTGGGTCTGAACTTTTTGTGACGCAAACACTTTTAGCAGTATTGCATTTATCTTCAAGTGCACAAACTAAATCCGAATGATCATAACTATAAAAATATTGATTATGTACTATAAACTCATTACCAAATTCATCCTCAACTACTCGATTAGAACCAGAATTATTTGGATTACCAAATAAATTATCTATAAATATTCCATCAACAGAAGTTCCTGTGTTTGTATCAGCCCATGTCGAATCAGCATCTCTATCAATAATTTGACTCATTCCCCAATTTTTGCTCATTAACGCACTATAACTTGTTGGATATTCTACATCTTTATGAATAGTTATATCGCCAAATAAATCTGGATGATATATTAATATTGGCTTTCCAACTTGTTGAGGTGATCCTGTACCAGAATATTTCCATATTGTTACTTGATATCCATATGCCATCATTGGATCCCCTGCAGAATAAGAAAAAAATGGTAATATAAAAGTAAACAACATCATTATAAATATAATTTTTTTTCGCATTATTTCTATCACCTCTTAACTATATATCTAAATTAATTTTTATCTTTTTCTTCTCTTTGATTATTTTAACAACTACTAAAACTATTATCAATAATATTACTATTATAGTTATTGGTAATGTAATTTTAATGTTATCAACATAAAATTCTAATATTTTTTGAAAAATATCTTTATCATCAACATCTGGTTTAGGTTTTTCAGGCTCTATTAAACTATTCTTATAAATCTCTAATTGTTCTAAGAAATAATCTTTATCTTTTATTTCACCAGAATACCACTTATTACATAGTGGAAATTCCTCATATTCGATACATTCTTCTAATTCATTATATTTATTATATTTTGGTAATGTTAATTCTTTTGTATATATATATTCTTCTACGCAAGGATTATCATAACCACCATAAAACTTAAATTCATAAGTATTACCGCCTTCCAGAACTGTATTTATTATAAATTGGCTACCATCATCGTTAGCTTCATAAACAGAATCACCAAATTTTAATAAAACATCTTTATTCATATTTGCTACTGTTACTTCAAAATAATGATTATGTTCCGCATCAAATTTTAATTCCCATGTTAGTTCTACTTTATAAGCCTCTCTTTTTAATTCATTATATTTAGTAGCTGTACAAATATTTGCGGCATCAACGTTAATAATAAAAATCAAAGGTAAACATAACAAAACAAGTATTAACCATTTTTTCACAATATCACCCTTTTTTCTTTTTCTTATAAAATAATAAAAATGAAATGATAAATATAATAATTATTATCAAACCAAAAACATAATATAAATTATTGTTTTCTTTTTCTATTACAATTTCACCACTTGCAAGTTTTTTCTTATATTCTTCTAATCTATTATAAAAATCTTCAGTATCTTTAATTTCCCCAGAATACCATTTATCACATAAATCCCACTCAGAATATTCTGAACAAACTTCTAATTCGCTATATTTATTGTATTTAGGAACTGTTAAATTTTTAGTATAAACATATTCCTCTACACACGGATGATCATATCCCCCATAAAATTTAAACTGATAGGTATTACCACCTTCCAAAGGAGTTAGTACATCAATACTACCATTTTTAGGTTCATAATAAATACCATCAAAAAAAAGCATTAAATTTTCATCTACATTATTAGCATTAATTTGGAAATAAAAATTATCATCGTTATCATATTCTAAAGTCCAATTCATTTCTATTTTTACTGCCTTTTCTTTTAAATCATTATATTTTTCTTTAGTACATATATTAGCAGCAAAAACAGAATCAATACCACAAACAAATAATAATATAAATATAAATAAAATATATTTTTTTTTCATACTATCACCCAACTTTAATACAACTATTAATTTTTAAATATCTGCAACACTTTATCATAACTAATATACACTAAAATTATACTATAAATATAATAAATTTCAAATCTTTTATTTGAAATATTAAATATTTTATGTTATTCTTCCAATAGAGGTGCGTTTTATGAAAAGAAAAAAAATAATTTTAATTATTGTAATATTACTATTAGTGTTTACAGGGTGTAACAAAAAAAACAATAGTGACTATCTTATTGAAATAGATTATAAAGAATTCAAAGAAAAAAGAGAAAATAAAGAAACGTTCTTTTTTGAAGTTATCCAAGATGGTTGTTCAGCTTGCATGTCATATTCACCAATATTAAAAGAAACATTAACTGAATATAAAATAGTTGGTTATCAATTAAACATATCCAATATGACTAATGAAGAATATGATGAATTCCAATTAGAATTCAAAATATCTGGTACTCCAACAACTATATTTTTAACAGAAGGAGAAGAAATTTCAAAAATGCAAAGAATATCTGGCAAAACAACAAAAGCTAAAACTATTTCAAAACTAACTGCTAATGGTTATATAAAAGATACTGAAAATTAAAAAGATTTGAAAAACAAATCTTTTTTACTTTATAAATAACTTATCAATATTAGTCTTAGGAATCATTATTTGCACATTACTATTAACTTTTATTTCAACCTCATCTTTATCTACTTCAAGTTTCTCACCATCTATACACCAATTTACTTTATTTTGATTATTTATTTTAATTTTTATATTATTAGCTTTGTAAAAACTAAATCCTGGAACATTAGATATATCTGTTTTCCTTAAATAATACAAAGTTTTTACAATATCTTTCCTTTTCTTCAGACTACAAAAAATTACTTCAACTCTATGATCATTAAGCTTGACATCGCGAAAAACATTATTAATACCAGCAATTCTAGTAGCATTAGCAACTAACATAAAAGAATATTTGCCATTATATTCCTTGTTATCAATAACATAAGATATTTCATGCATTTTAGTAAATCTCAACAAATCTTTTGCACCATTTACTAAATAAGCTAAATAACCTATTTTTTTCTTAGAACTACGACTTGTTTCATATGGAATATTCATAAATTTTCCAAATCCAGCAACATATACAAACGGCTCATTGTCAATTGTACATATATCTATGTTTACAACTTTTCCACTCATTAGAAGATTCAAATTATTTATTATATTTTTACCATAGCCAAACATTTTTCCAACATCATTTGTTGTACCAACCGGTATATGAGCAAGAACTAATCTTTTATTCCGTTTAAAATTACCTCGCATTGATTCGTTAAAAGTGCCATCGCCACCCAATGAAATAACAAGATCTATATTATCTTCTAAAGATGAAACTATTTCAACTATATTTCCTTGATATTTAGAACAAATAAAATCAACATTATAATTATTAGCATTTAAAATTTGTTTAAACTTATCAATAAAATTACTTTTATTTTTCTTACCACTATTTGGATTATATATAACAACACATTTTTTCATACAAATCAACTCTTTTTAGCAGCTTTAAACATTTTCTTCCACATTTTGTCTGTAGAATAATTAAGTATACCAATCTTATATATACGTAAACCATATTTAGATAAAAAGTAAATAAAAATAAACATTATTACTATAGATATAAATGAATCAATGATTCCAATCTGTCCTATAATCAAAAGCGCAGGTGAAAGAAGACACGATATAAGTGGAACATAACTTAAAAATTTAATAAAAATACTTCCTTCAAACATTCCAGCCATTACAGATAAATAATAACTAATTAAGCAAATAATAATAATTGGTGTTTGAACTTGTTGATAATCTTCAACATTTACAGTCATACTCGCTAGTACACTAGCTAACAATGAATAAGCAATAAAAGATAATATCATAAGTATTATTGTAATTGGAACTATATAAAATAATTTTTCTATTAATCCAGAATTACTAATAGTAGATAATACACTTCCTATTTCGCCTGTTATAATATTAGCACCACCTGTTATATTTCTAATAAAAAGTCCTATAGCGCCATAAATAAAGACCAACACAGCTTGAAATATAACAAATAAATTATTTGTTACTAATTTTGAAAACAAATGAACTTTAGCCGAAACATTAGAAATAATAACTTCCATACTTCTAGTGGTTTTTTCTTCATTTATTTCACCACCTATTAATTGTACAAGAAGAAGTATTAACATAAAGAAAGGTAAAATTAAAGTTGGAAAAACTACTGTCATAATAGTATTCATATTTTCTTCCTCAGTATTCTTACCTTCATCTAAAATTATTCTCTCAATAACAGGAGCTTTTGAAATTTGATTTAATTCGTTAATATCAATATCGCTATTTTTTAAAGCTAAAGAATATTTTGTATTATTTATACTTTGAACTATACTTTGATAAGTAAGCATATCAATGTAACCATCACTTATAACAGATGCACTCAAATAATTTATATCATCATTTTTAAATTCAATGATAATATCACTTTTATTTTCAATTTCCTTTTTTAAAATATCTAGAGTTTTATCACTTATTAGCGCAATATTTACTTTTTCATTATTTTCTTCAGAGTTTTCATCAAAAATATTAATAGTTTCATAGTTGTTTTTAAAAGTTTCAAAAGATTCATTAGTATTATCGATCACATAAATATTAACATTTTCATTAAAATCACCGCCAAAAAAATTAATAATACTATCAATATTTATAACAGTTATCAATAATACAACTAAAACAATATTTGAAATAATAAAAGCTTTAGATTTTAGTTTTTTCTTAAGACCATAGTTTACTAAAAACATAAATTTTCTCATCATTTTGCTTCACCTACTTTTGCAATAAAGATTTCGTTTAAACTAGCTTCTTCAACTAAAAATTTAGTTATATTGCATTTAGAAATCTTCTTAAACACTTTAGGAACAACTTCATCACTTTCTATTTTTACAGTATAATCATCAATATTTTTTATTACATCAATTACCCCAGAAACTTTTTTTATTTCCTCAATATCAATATCTCCTTTTATAAATATGTTCTTTTTTCGATAATCTTTTTTTATGTCTTTTATATACCCTTCTAAAATACTTTTACCTTTTACTAAAATAACTAACTTTTCACAAAATTCTTCAATATGTTCCATTTGATGTGATGAGAAAATTATAGAACAACCTTTTTTTTGAAGTTTTCTTATATATTTTTTGAACAATTCTACATTTATTGGATCAAGACCAGTAAATGGTTCATCTAAAATCAATAATTTTGGATCATTTATCACTGCTGATATAAATTGAATTTTTTGTTGATTACCTTTTGATAATTCTTTTATTTTTCTATTTTTATACTCTAAAATTTCAAATTCTTTTAACAACGTATCTAATTTTTTTAAAATTTCATCTTCTTCCATTCCTTTTAACGATCCATAAAAAATAATTTGCTCCTTTACTGTCATCTTAGTAAGAAGACTGCGTTCCTCCGTTAAAAATCCAATTTTATCAGTTATACTATAGTCAATTTTTTTTCCATCTAATAATACACTACCACTATCGCAGTCTAACAATCCCATTATAATTCTAAATGTTGTAGTCTTTCCAGCACCATTTTCACCTAAAAGTCCGAAAATCTCACCATTCTCAACTTCAAATGACAAATTATTTACAGCACAATTTTTACCATAATATTTAACTATATTTTTTACACTTAACATATTATCACTATCCTTCTATAACTATTCCCAACATTTTAGCAACCATACATGCTTGATAGCTATTTAGTATGGCACCTTTAAGATCCTTGGGATCAATAATTATCCCATCAATGTTATTATTTGAAAAGTTAATCTTATTTAAATTACACTTAACAAATTCTACACTAATCATATCACATTCATCAAAATAAATAAAAGAAAATTTATTTTCTAAGAATCTTCCTTCATCTAAGACACTATTATTAAATTCTACTTTTTGCATCTTATTATTAGCAAAATTTATATATTTTAACATACCATTAAAACTGATATTCTGAAACGAAGAATTAAAAAAATTACTTCCTAACAATTTACAATTTTTAAATTGACATCTAATAAAAGAGCACAATTCAAAATTGGAATTAGAAAAATCACAATTATTAAATACAATATCAACAAAATAAACGTTATAAAAATTACTATTAAGAATTTTTAAGTTATCAAAATAACATTCATTGAATTCTATAGCATTTATTCTTAATTTATTATGTTCTTCTAAAGAAAACATGCTATTATAAATTTTACTTTCTTTTAAAGCATCATCTAATTTTATAGAAAATAATTTATTTTCAATTTTTGGATAACTAATTAAAGACTGCATATTATCACCAATTAAATTATATATATAATATTATAATAAATCAATTATATAAAAACTAAAAAGAGTTTATTTCATAAACTCTTTTTAGAATAACTTTAACTTTATTTATTATACATATTAAAAACTTTTTTTACCCAATAAGTAACAATTGTAAATAACTTATTATAAAAATTGGAATTTTCATTTTTATCTTTTTCCTCTTCTTCTTTAAGATAGACGTTAATAAGTTCTTTTTGATAAAGAATGTACCCTATTTCTATGTTATACCAAATATAATCACCATTATCTATTTTTTCTATATAATTATAAAAACCTTTTTTTATATACCCTATAACTTCTGAATCTAAACTTGGAGTTTTATAACATTTTATATTTGAAGCTATAATTTCAATTTGATTTTTTAATGAATTCTTCTCAACAGGTATTCCTATAACACTAATTTCTTTTGGTACATCTATAAAATTACTTCCTTGAGAATTAATAATACTTGTAAATTCTCTATCTACATAAAAAGCTTCTTCTGGCAATAAAGACTTATCATAAGTAAAACACCACGAACCATTAGAATTTTGTAAAAGACCATAATATTTGCCTAAATTTGCTGTAATATGAAAATGATTTCCTGTAGCAATGCCATCTTTTCCTTCTAATAAAATCATATTTCCTTTTTCAATTATTTGCCCCTTAGAAATCTGTTTTAAATTCTCCTCATTCATATGAGTTAACGTTAAAAATAAATAATCAGCCTCTTCTTTATATGGCATATATAATTTATTAACAGATTTTAATCTAACAGAATTAGTTATATTACTGTTAATTCCTAAAACTTCTTCTACAATAAAATCATTTTGTGGAATAAAAAAATCTTGATTTATATCTTTACCAGCTTCATCCCAAGGTTTATCACTATAATTGCTGCTTTTTTTCCAATGAAAAATATGATTTCCCTGATTCCAATTTTGAGTTATATTCATTGTTTTAAATGGATATATTGCATATTCCTTAATATTATCCCTCCTTCATAATAATTTATGTTCCATAAAAAGAAAAAACTATTATAAAGGTTTAACAAAATGCATATAAAATTTAATAAAATAATTATTAAATAAAAATTTAAATTACTAGAACTAAATTGCAAAATAAAAGCGTTGAATAAACAACGCTAAAATCAATATGGTGGAGCATAGCGGGATCGAACCGCTGACCTCCACGGTGCAAACGTGGCGCTCTCCCAGCTGAGCTAATGCCCCAAATACAAGCAACAAAGAAATAATATCACGAAACATATACAAATGTCAATAATTTTAATTTATTTTTTCAAATTTACACATAAAATCGTTAATAATCATAAATAGCAAAAAATATAAAATTACATATATTTACAATTTTAACAACCTAAATTAATTACTAATAAAATATCATAATAAAATTTAAAATTTTTAATAATCTTTCTTCATTACTTTACTTTAAAAATATATAACACAATTAAAAATCATAAAATTACATTTTACAAACTTTTTAATTAAAGTTAATTATATACTTAATAATAAATTAATATATTTTAATTTGAATTATATACCTAAATTTATTTACCTAATATAAACATCATAGATATTATTAAAATTGTATTTAAATTCTTCTCTTTTTACTAAAGAAGTAATACCATATTCATCATATCTATATAAATAATCATCAGCTATGAAATAAATTCTATCATTTTTTACTTTTACTTCTTTAGCATTATCATTTTTAAATAAATAAATTGGACTATCTAAATAATTTTTATAAACTTTATAAAAAATACCATCTTTTAAATAGATTGCATAAGTATTAAATTTAAATATTAAATCATAATCTATACTATCATATTCAGAAGTATCTTCTGAAAATTTAATTATATCATCTTTTAATTCATAAACACTTATCTCACTAAATACACCATTCTGATAATTAACTCCTTTTGAATTTTTATCACCAACAATTGAAACTTTACCATTAACAGGATCAATAGCATATTGTATTAAATTACTCTTGTCAAAAAAATAAAGTTTATCATCATGTATACCATTAATATATAATTGTTTTGAAATAGGATTAGAAAATTCAATATCTTTTATAACACCGCTTTCTATATCAAAAATCAAATAAATATTATATTCAGGATTAGAACTCATTTTTGGTATCAAATAATAATTATCAACTAATACACCTAAATCATTTTTATAATTATCATATACAGAAAAAGGAAGTAATTCTTCTAGTTCTTTATCAAATTTTATAATATTTTTATAATTATATACAACAAATATTTCATCATCATAAATATATCCACTATTAATATATAAATCAGATATTTCACTTGTTTTATCATCATCAAAAGAAACATTTGACAACAAATTAGGAATGCCGTTTAAATATTCATCAAAACCATCAATATCTTTAAAAATATAAGAAGAATAAAATTCACCATTTTTTGAGCATAATGGCATACTTGATTTCTGATCATTTATATATATTAAAGAAAGACACGAAACACTATCATTGTTAAACACTTTAACATCCTTAATTACCTCTTTCTGTTTATTAAAATAATTATTATTTTGAAATAAAAAGTTAATACCATTAAAGTCAATATCAAAAAAATAATAATCTTCACCTTTAACCTTTCTATATATTTCATCAACATAAAAAGTTCCAGAATCATTTTCAATTATATATTCAACTTCATGTTCAACTTTTAAATAATTAATTAACAATTGAAAGCTAAATGCAAAAATTAAAATTAAAAATGAAATTGAAATAATTTTTTTAAGCATGAAAAACCTCCTTATATTTTTAATAAAAACATTTCAAAAGCAAGACTACTAGAAATATCACTACTTTTTATTTTATAATCAAGATCAGATAAATCATTTAAAAGCATAATAAGCTTTCTATAAGAAAAATTACAACAATTTTCTAACGCAATCGTTACAGCTCTAAATTTAACATTCAACATTTTAGAAATTTCATTTACACTAATTCTATCATCATTGAGCAATTTTACACAATATAGTAACCTCAGTTGACTCGAAATGCCTGCTAATAATCCAACAATATCTTTTTCACTTTTAACAATTCTATAATAAATTTCAAAAATTTTATTATTATCTCTTTTAGCAATTGCATTAACCAAATCAAAAACATTTTCGTCATAATCTTTTGCTACAAGCATATTTATATCATTAATACTAATGTTCTTATTTTCTTCATCAATTTTATAAAGTTTAATTTTATCCAATTCATTAATAATTTTCTCATTATTATATAAACAATATTCAGCAAAATATTTAACTGTTTTATTATCCATAGAAAAATTATTTAATCTACTTTTAATTAAAATCTCAGACGAAAATTTCGAATCAACAATCTCCATATTAACTAAAAGTTTTTTTATTTCTTTTTTTTCACTTAACTTTGAAGCAACAAGTATTAAATAATTGTTGCTAGGATTATTTAAATATTTATCTAAATATTTAATATCATCATTACTTGCACCTTCTAAAAAGGAACAATTATAACATACTACAATTTTGCAATTAGACAAAAAATCATATGTATCTAACTCCTCAATCACATTATATAAAGAAGTCATTTCCAAATCATATTTAATTAATTGACTATCATAATCTTTAATATTAGATAATATATTATTAATTTTAGCATCAATTACAACTTTATCCTCAGAGAGTATTAAAAAATTACGTTTAAAATTCATAACATCACCAATAAAATCCTAACAATAATAAGAAAAATAGAAAATTTATTTTATCGAAGCCTTTTCTTTGTTTGAAAATTGTTTTTTTAATTTAAACATGTATTTACTTACATTTGTTTCAATTTCGGACATAGCATCTTTATCAATATTAGACACAAAAATTTTTTCTCGTATAGTATCAATACAAACTTTTCCCCAAATAATTCTAGTTCTTACATTTAAATCATTAAACATATATGGCATAATCGAATCTAAAGCATAACCAAAAAACACCCTTTTTCTTCCAATAAGTATTCTCTTATTTGTTATAGCTATAACACATGTAGAAAAAAAATCATAAAACTTCTGACTTTTTTGCCCTGTAAACACATAATGTACAGTTTCATCATTATTTAAATGCTTATCAATTACATCGGAATTTTTTTTCAAGCGCCAAGCAACTGTCAGTGGATATTTCTTTTTAAATTTTTTTGCACCTTCATAAATTGACATTATAACACCTACTTTATATAAAATTATTCTCTGTTAATAACTTAATAAGATTATCTTTAGAAGTATAACCTTTTTTAAACATTTTAACTTCCCCACCTTGAACTAACATCATTGTAGGAGTTGCAATTCCATCATCAATAAAACTTGAATAACTAGAATATAAATATTCTAAGTCATAATCTGTTAATTTATTTAAATTTAAATAATTAATAATAATATTATATTCAGATAAAATTTCTTGTAAAACAACATCTTCAGCTTTTGAATATTCACAATCATTTCTGCCAATATATATAAATGATAAATTTTCACCACTTAATAAATTCTTATATTCTTCAATAGATATATCAGAAAACATATTTTCTACTTCTGTATTAGATTCAATTTGGCAATTCTTTTTATAATAGGAAATTTCTGAAGAAACATAAGAACCACCAAAAACTATTATTAAAACTAAAATTAAAATTATAAAATTTTTTATTTTATCATAAAAGTTTGAAACAATACCATCATTATCATAATTAGATACATTAATTTTTGATAACAATAAATTATAAGCCTCCATTAATTCTACTATTTTTTTATATGCTTTAGCTTTTTTATATTTATTGTATAAAAAATTATAATTATCTTCTATCTCTTTAATATCAGCATTGCTACTTACATTCAAAATTTCATAACAATCTTTTTTATTCATATTTTTTCTCCTATTCTACTGCATTTCTTCAATAATATTATCGATAAATTTTACAATTTTTTCTAATATTCCATTTATAAAATTTAGAATAGTGGAAAACAAATTTTCATTTTTTTGTAATTGACTATCGCTAACATTTGTATCAACTACGTTTTCTTTATACCATATACCTAATTCATTATTTTTAGCATAATCTTCAGCTGACAGTAATAAATCACTATATTTATAATCATCAGATAAATATGCTATTTTTGAATATCCTATTTTCACTAAATTTTCTTGTAATAAAACGCCATCAACCCAAACCCATACTAATTTTCTACCATATTTATCTTCTTTTTCACTATTATTCTCATATTCCAATTTTATATCTTTAGCATTTTTCAAAACATTACAAACATATTCACTTACTAAGCTACCATTTATCTCATCATTAACATCAGCAACTACTACAGAATTTGATTCAACTCCTATAAACTTTACTTTAATTTCATTATTTTCTAATATAAATCTTGCCGAATTACCATCAACGCACTTACTTAAAGTAACTGAAAACTGATTACTTTGATTATCTAACGCAAAAACGCTAAAAGGAAATACGAACCAAGCTAAAATAAAAAAAGAAAATTTCAATTATACCACCTCACAAATAATTTTTAATTAATCATCAAAAAAATCATCAAAAAACTTATCATCATCACTTAAATCTTCTAATTTTAAAGATGTAGCTAATTTATTAGAAGCTTTTTCTTTAACATCATCTGATTTTATTTCATCTTTAGATACATTAACAGGATTTGTCTTATCAACATTTTTTATAACACTTATCTGGTCATTTTTCATGGTATTAATATTAGAAGATGTTAAATTTTCATTTGCGTTAATTTTATTAATATCATCAAACTCTTTATTTTTTAGTTTTTCATTTACTTTTCTTTCTATGTTGATTGATGAAAGATTTAAATCGTTTTTAGGTTTATAAACAATATCATTATCATCTAATAATTCGATGTTATCATGTTTAAATTTACTAGTTGTTTCATTAACTTTATTATCATATATAGGTTTTTTAACAACATTAGTTGTCTCACTAATATGATTGTTACTTAAATTATTAGAATTAGAATTTTTTGCAACGTTATTATCAACTTTTTCTTTTTTTTCAAAATTTATAAGTGCTTGTTGAACTTTTTTCATTAATTCATTTTCATCAAATTTTGATCCTAAACCAGCTTTATCTCTAGAAAAATTTGTTGAAGATGTTGCATCATTTCCTGACATATTAGACATCATTTCTTTTATCTTTTGATTTTTTTTCTCCTTAACAAAATCTCTTATATCAAAAATTTTAACAGGGCGTTTTTCACGAACTGGATAATCAATCTTTCCAGAAACACAATTTCCCCAATTAATTTTAAAATCTGGCACAAATGAAGTTTTAAAAGGATTTTTTCGCAAACGCAAAATTATTTGATCAAACTGTTTCATTCTTTGCAAATCACTAATAGTTACAAGAGGAGTTGAAGCTGTTTTATCATCTTTTTTAGATTTTTTTTCACCACATAGTTTACTTATTTCTTCAAGAGCGGCCAACTCAGTGGAAATAAGATAAATAATATTACCACAATTTCCTTTAATCGTTTCAGCATCATCTTTTCCATATACTTTATTAAGTTGTGCAAAATTTTGAATTATCATTGTAAATCTAATCTGACGCGAACGTGCAGCAGTTATCATTGTTGTAACATCTTTAAGAGGTGGCATATTAGCAAATTCATCAAGTAAAAAATTAGTTCTAACAGGAAGTTTACCACCACTAACTTGAGCGACATCAATTAGAGTTTCATATATTTGTTTTATAAGTATTGTTGCTAAAGAATGGTATGTCTTTTTCTCATCTTGAATTATTATAAAAACAGCTGTTGGCACTTTACCAATAGATTCAAGCTCAAAGTCACTATAACTAAGCATCTCTGAAAGATTTTCACGAGATGCAAAAAGTTTAACTTTTTGTTTGAATACTGATATTATCCCCCCCTTTGTTTCACTTGGCGCCATAACAGTACCACTAGCATTTACATATGCAGCACTACTAGGATCCTTGTAATTAAAATATTCTTTTATATAAGTAGAACCGCCAAATTTATCTTCACCAACAGTTGCTGTCATATTAATACTATTAATATTAATCTTGTCTTCTTCAGTATCTTCAAACATAGCTAAAGCAATACCAGCGAAATAATCGGCAGCTGTTTTTTCCCAAAATGGATCACTATTAGCTGAATTTTCTTCATACAAAATATTAAGTGCTAAATCATCTAATAGTTCTATTGCTTTATCCTGATTACCATTTTTATATAATTTGTATGGTAATGATAGTGGATTCCAAGCATTACCATTTTGTGGATTACGGAAATTTAAAACAATTAAATTATATCCTTTCTTCTTTAATAAATCACCGGTTTTTTCATAAATTTCACCTTTTGGATCAGTACAAATAATAGATTCACCTTTTTTTGCTAAAATTTTTACACTAGGTAAAATTGTATTTACAGTTTTACCACTACCAGTAGCACCTATAACTAAATTGTGATACTCACCATTATCTACCCATAATTCATGCCCATTACTTATTAATGGAATACCAGCATATTCAGAAGTAGAATCAGATGCTAAAACACGTTTTATATTATTATCATTTTTTATACTTTTAACACTAGACCAGTTACTATAACCATTAGAATTCTTTGAATTAAAACCAATTCCAAAGCCACTTTCCCATTCAAAAAAATACGAACTTACACTAAAAAACAAACCACCTAGAGCTAATAAATAAAATACTAAAGTAAACACCAAATAATCCTCAGAAAAAGCCTTTAATGGATTTAAACCATAAAAAGTTCCTTGACTTGCTAATTGTGGTAAATTAAGAACTCCTAAAGCAACTATATATAATAAAAATATAGCAAAGAAAATAAATATTAAAATATCTTTAGAAGTAGCAACAATACGAAATTTCATTGATAAATCACATCCTTAATTCAAATAAAATAATATCATAAAACAAACAAAAAAGGCAATAAATATAACTATATAACATTATTCTTTTTTTTCATATTAACTAATTTAACAATAATAACTAACCCAATAATTAAAACTACTCCACAACATAATAATACAACATTCCAAGGTGTACTGCTCACAGTAGGTCTTATTGATGTTGTATCTAAAACAATATACAAATTTTCAGATAGTATAGTATCTTTAGTTATAGTCCATTCGTATACACCATTACCCTTATCTTGAGCATTAGTTGCTATTGGATAAAAAATACTACTAACTGTTACATTAATTTCATCTAATTCATCGTAGCCATTAAAAAAATCTAAATCACTACTACCTGATATTGTTAAATATCTACCATCGTATGTTGATGAAAAGTTGGGTATTAAATCATTAGGTATTGTTGCATTAACATAATCATTAAATTTAAAAGAAGAAGATAATTTAAATCCAACATTTTCATCATCATTAATATATTCGGAATGATACACATCACAACTATTATTATCTGTAACTTGACAACTAGTATCCATATCACCATACATATTATAATAATTTGTATAAATTTTATTAGAATTACCATATTCCATAGCATAATCATTAAAAGTCATTCCTAAATCGTCGCTTTTATTAGTTAACGTATCTTTGTTAGCAAAAACAAAAAATTCTTCATGTATAATACCATCTAAGACTTCAATTTTATAATTGGCTCTACAACCCGTAAAAAGAAATAGAAAAATAAATATTAAAAACTTTTTTTTCAAATTTTACCTCCTATTATCTACCAACTTAAATTATTTCTATTTTCAGAATTAGAGTAAAAATCATCTAACAAAAGTATTACATAATTATGACTACCAGACTTTAATTCTTTATAACTAATAGCTCTACTTTTTCTACCATTTTCAGCAATCCAAATAGCAGAATCTTCTATTCCAACAATAACCATTACATGATTAGAACCACCATTAACATCAGAATAAAGAACATCACCAGGCTTTATAAGAGAAAAAACTCTATCTATGCTTACTGATGACAACTTAGTACTATCGTTATATAATCCCAAAAGTTGATTTCTATAGTCCTCGCTCAACTCTCCTATTGTTATACTAGGCTCGGTATAAAAACTAGAACCAGTAACAAATACTCTAATAGCACCAGGGAAATAATTTTCATCTTTTCTATTGTTAACACCAGCCATTCCAGTAGCATAGGTCGACCCTTTATCGCATAAGTTCATTCCACCATTACACATAGACCATCTAACAAAATTAGCACAATTAAGTCCCAATCTACATTTACTACCTTGACATCCAGTAGCACTTTCATGATATTCTCCCCATCTACTATTAACACCTAACTTATTAGTTATATCCGAATTATATTCTGACCCAATCCAACCACCACGATGATCATATGGATAGGTATATCCTCCAGTCATTTCCATCGTACATTCCAATAATCCTATTGCTGCTTCAACTACACCTTCTCTTGTACCACTACCAGCAGCATTTACTCGTTGAGCAATACAACCATTTAAACAACCAATACTATAACCATTTCTACTCAAAGCCTCTGTAAGTGGCTCATTAAGTGGATTACCACTAATTTTCTTTGTATAATTAGAATCAGTAATATCAAAACTAACTCCACAAGAATCAACCGAAACAGAAGAACCTCCTTGTACAAACGATGCGTTTTGACATTCTCCATCCTCTAATGAAGAAGAAAGTCTTCTTATACTAACATCGTCATAAAAAAGTTTAATTAATGATTCCCAATCGTATTCAAAACCTTCAAAATACTTTAGGCCATATTGACTAGCTCCTCTTCCATGACCACCACTAGGTTTATATGACCAACCATATTCTGTTTGTCCAAAAAAATTAGTTCTAGTATACCCCTTATAAGTCCAACAAGAAGCCAAAGTAGCTTGACTTGGATATCCTGCTGGGGAAGTTGGTGCAACAGTAGAGGATGTAGTAAATCTAACCTTATCACCATTAAATAAAGTATCAGCTGGACGACTATTATTATTTTGAAAACAAGGACATTCTAAATATCTATCAGAAATAGAAAAACTTTTACCTGTCTTATTAACATAAGCCTCAGGATTAATAGGTAAATTATTTTGACCATCAGGTAAATAATAGAAACCATTTTTTAAAGTATTTGCAACAGGACAAAAAGCATCATACTCTGTCATTAAAATAGAAGTTAGTCCATATTTTGTAACAACTAATCCTTTAGTTTGCTCTACTGCTTCAGCAATTTTTGGATGTTTATCTGGAGAATAACTTGAATTATAATTTTGATTATTAGAACTGTTTTCAATAACACCTGAACCATCTTTTCCAACTATGGATATAGCATAACTTCTAGCCAAAACTGCAAATGCCTTAAGTGATTCCAAATCACCACTACTATATTCTGCTAATAAAACCCCACCTAAATACTGATCCTCAAAATTTACTTCTTGAACAGAACCACTATTTGGATCTCTAACTTTTATGGTTTCAATTGTACTTTCTAAAAGACCAAAACCATTACAATCTTTTCTAATTGATTCATAATAAGAATAAATATAATTTGCTGTATCTAATATAGTAGAAAGATTTAACTCATAATTCTGATCATCCGTAAAATCAGAATTTATACTTAAATAATCCTTCATATATATATGTATAAAGCCACCATTATTAACTAAGTTCCAAAAATAAACTCCTCCTGTATTAGGATCTTTAACGTATGTTCTTTCATGATTAGCATTTATACTAGTATAATAAATTCCCTGTTCTTTTGAAAGAACATACACAGTGGGAATAGAAGATTCACCAATAGGAACATCATTAATACACTTTGCATTAGTCTCAGCTTCAGCAACATTTCTAAAGCCCTTAAACCAATTTACAGGGTTAAAAATTGCCCAAAAATTAAATTCATTTACTTCTAAATCATTCATAGCATATTGTTCCATTGTATCTTCTTCACCACAATCAACTTTAATATAAGAGCTAGGATTAACATATGTTAATATTTGTGCTTTTGCAAGATATTCGGCTTGATCACCCCATAATGATAAGAATTCTTCCCAAGTATACGATTTCCCTTCCAAATAATAGCATTCCAACTCACCACACGAATTATCAGGAATTGGAACAATATTACCATTTTCAATAGGAGCTATCAAAGTAGCAAGAATCAAAAATCTATCAATATCTACTTTATATTTATTACTAATTTTAGTAGATGCTTGTTCAATTTTTTGATATATTCCAGGATATTTTACAAAAATATTTGGATTTATCAAATCATTATCTGGAAACTCTTCCGTATCAATTGAACCATTATTTTCGTTACTATATATTTGTGAATCTGCATTTTTGAAAATAGCAATAATTATAATTATAAGAAACAATATAGATAAAAAACCAATACCAAAATGAAGAAAAAATTTAAACATTTTTTGCCGTGCTTTAATTGTTTGAGCAACTTTTATTAAACCTTTAGTACTTCCACCAGCTTCTATATATTTATCTAATAATTCGTCACCTTTTTCAGTTTTAAGCATCTGATTTGCAATTTCACCTGTACCGGGAGAAACAGCATTTAATCCAGTACGAATTTCTCTTCGTGCTGAATCTTTTTTCTCTTGAAGTCTCATTTTTTCTAATGCAGCTCTAATTTTACTATCATTATTTTTTAATATACTATTTAGACTTCTAAATTTATTAAAATCATTATTCGATTTTTTTAAATTTTTAGAACTATTATTTCTTTTATCCATAATCTCACCACCAATCTATATACAAAATAAAGTTGAAATTTTAGATTATTAGATTATGTTAAATATAAAAAATATAAATTAGTAAATTTATATTTTTTATAATCCACCTCCACTACCAAATGAAGACAATTCATCAGAAGAAACTATTATGTTTATTCGCATTCTTCTATTACCACAAACGAATAAGGCTTCACCCTGTGAATATTGTTTAATACTTTCCTTTTCATTATCATTAAGATCAATAAGTAAGCTTAAATCTTCAGTAGCTTGTTTTTTTAAACCCATAATTAAATAATAAGAGGCATTATCAAAAATTGCCTTTCCCTGCATTAAAACACCTGGCGCAGCAAAGTCACTTGGCTGTTGAGTAATTATAATAGAACCAGTATTATATTTTCTAGCTCGTCGTTGAACTTGAGCTAAAAAATCTGCACCTAAAGTATTATTATTTCCCAATAATACATGGGCTTCATCGACCATCAATATAGTATCAACAGTTTTATCAAGGCAAAGTCCCCATGCATATTTTAAAATATTAAAAAACAAAGCATTTTTAATATTTTCTTCTGCGTTCATAAGCTCTTTAATATTAAAAGTAATAAAATCACTCTCATGCGTTATAGTTGTATGACCATCAAAATAATATTTTAAATCTTTTGTAAGTGGTCTTATTTTTAATTCTAAACGTTCCATGATATCTCTTTCGTGAGTATGATCTGTCATTGACAATAATATTGCTTTTATAGTTTCATAAACATCAGAAAATGTAGGATAATCAGCTGCAGTAAAACTATAAAAATCTTTATCGAAATCAATCCCAAATCTTCTATATGTATCCTGAACAATTTCACTAAATAAAGTTAAAACATCTTCTTCTATTGATGGATCATAATATTTCATAAAAGCCTTTAAAAATTGAAGAGTTCTGGTTAATACAGTATAACCTAATCCTTGCTTTATTTCTTCTTCATCTGCATCAATTACTATTTGTAAAGGATTAATCATACCAAATTCTCCACCCTTACCTAAATCAATAGTATCGCCACCAAAAGTTTTAGTCATCTCTTCAAGTTCATTTTCCGGATCAATTGCAACTATTTGACAACCATTTCTAATATGATTTCTAAGTAAAAGTTTAGCTGCTGTAGATTTTCCACTTCCAGAAGTACCTAATAAAATAAGATTAGCATTATTTCTATTATTTTCTTTTTTTATCTTATACAAAAATTGATTAAATAAGATTACACCACCAGAAAAATCTACCCCTAATAAAGCAGAATATCCAGGATCTTTTACACTATCGAAAATAAAAGGATACATAGCAGCAATAGTTACAGAAGGTATAGGAGTACCAATTCGATCTTCAATATCTTGCTTTGGAAAAACCGGAATAATTGATTTTAAAACTTTTTCTTGTTCAAATCTAAGTGAAACTCCTTTCATCTCCATTGCATCCAAATAACTTTTCACATTAGTTTTTCTTAATTCTAACTCTTCTCTAGTATCTGCCGTTATCATAACATGCATCTGAAAATCAAATATTTTTGCTTGACTTCCTGCTAGCATAGTAACAAAAGATTCCAAAGATTCATAATCCATTCTTATTCTCTCTTGCATAGTTCTGTCACGTTCTTCTTGATATTTTATCTTTAAATCTGCAATTTGTTTGTTAAGCATTTTAGAAACTATTGAAAATGGTAATGGTAAATGTTTAATAACTATTTTTATACCAGGCATACTAGTTAAATTAGATAGATAACCTGGTGAAATAAATTTAGGAAAAGATACCACCGTTAAAATCGTAGCATATTTATCACTAATAAAAAAATCACTTGGATAAAACTGCAATCCCTTTGGTGCAATTTGCGATTTAAAATTTAATGAGCTCATTCTGTAGTCACCACCGTTCCAAATTCAGTTGTTTTACCACCATTTAAGAAATTATCGAGAATTATTCTCAAATCTTCATTAGATGTCTGTTTAGCAGAAAGACCAGCTGATGCTAACATATTAATCAACATACGTATTCTTTTTTGAATTTTATCCATATCTTTCTCTTTAAACAAAATGTAATATTCGGTATCAACAACATTATTATTAATAAAAGAATTACCTTTTTGTATATCCTCAGCAATAAGTTTTCTAATTGCCGGAGAATTCTCTTGATTATATAAAAGCTGCAATTGTGACATATACACTGATATATCAACTGGCCTATCAGCAACAACCAACCAAAATTCAAAATCCATTTGATTATACATATTCTTTAAATTTGATAAAACAGATTGTTGTGACTCATAATCTAATATAAAAATATTTCTAGGAGAAATTTTTACACCAGTTACTTTCTCCTGCGAATTTAAAACAATCATTCCACTTGATATTGATTGTATCGGTACCCAATCTTCTGTATACTTACTTCTTATTTGTGTCTTTGTCATATTTAACACACCAACCTCTCCATACATATCTTTGCCTATTAACAAAATAGAAATTATAAATTGCACCAATTAGTACCAAAACATTATGTTGATATGGTATTGGTAAAACTAAAAATAAGGCAATTAAAACAGGAAGTAACAAACAAATAGCAATCAATGTATTATCCATATAATCTTGAAAGATAAGAAGTAAAATTAATGAGATTGATAATCCCACTAAAAAAATCACTAAATCAACAGGTCTAAAATATCCCAAAATAAGCCTTCCCCTATTGGCGTTTGCTGGTATCAAATAATTACCATTCACTATATATCACACTCCAATCTAATGATTATTATTATCATTATTTTTAAAGAAATTATGTTTCAAATAATCTCTACGTTCATTATTTTCATTCATTATATTTTCAGAATCATTTATTGCAGTACCTCCTACAACATTATTATCATTATCTCTTTCCACAGCACCATATGTAAATCCACTTTCATTCTTGTAAATTTGTTGTAATTTTCTTTCATTGGCATTTTCTCTTCCTCTATTAACATACTCTACTGAACGATCAACCAACTTAGCACCATATCCAACTACAGGGATTTTATCTTCCACAAAATTAACAACTTTTCTAGTAGCTCTATGAAAATTTTTCCTTCTTACTTCAGCTTGTTTAGTTTCGCCTAGTCCAAAACTCTCAGCCACTTTAGACATCGTTTCATAATCTTTTTTAGCTTTTGATGCTACATCCTGAGCAGAGATATAAGAAGAACGAAGATTTTCTATAACACTATCATCTGCACCTTTTTGAACAGCTTCTTCATAAGCCATTCTAGCCATTTGTTCAGCGGATTCAGTACTCATCATATAATTCTTTGCTCTTTTTAATGTACCATTATCACCGCCAGTAATTCCAAATTTTCTAGCTGATATAATTCCTTGCCTTTTAACAGCAGCTTTTTGTAAACTAGCACCCAATCCTCCAGTATAATTTTTATCACCTGTTCTTATTTTTCCAGCAGTATCACGTCCAGCAGCCCATGCTCCTTGTTTTGGATCTGCTGTAGCACCTGCAGCAGCACCAGTCAACATACCGCTCAAACCATGTCCGCCAACTAAACCTCCCAAGGCTCCAACAGCTGCACCCAATCCTGTACCAAGTCCAGCACCACTATCTTTAATTCCAAGAGCATCTTTTATAAATTTTGGTGCTTCTCTAGCAAAGAAAATTAGTCCGATAATTAAAATAACTATTAAATAACTTCCTCTAAGAGGATCTTCAGCAAAACTAGGGAAATTTTTAAACAAGCCATTGCTTATAATAAGCTGAATTAACATTATCACTACATATAAAATTCCCAGCTTTAAGAATATATCTAAAAAAGTTGTAATAAGAGCCTTAAGCCAATGGGAAAAAGCTCCATCTTTGCTTGATTTAGGGTCAATTAATGACATAATAGGTATCGGAGCAATTGCTTCTAATATTATCATTTTAAATATCCTCTTAGCTACATCAATAGTAATACCTAATAGCATTAATACCATAAGAATACCGACAATAGTAGATACAATAAAAGTATAAGTATATTTATAATATCGAGTGGCACCAATATCAATTGGTCCCAAATTAACATTGATACCTACATTACATGTCAAATTAATATTACTTAAGAATTCGCTTAAAGAAGTAATGCTAGGAGTATCAGCATAAGTTCCCTGCCCACAAACTGAATCTAAATCCATAGAAGGTGCAAAAAAAGCCTGTAATGAAGAAATAGCCATCATATTAGCAGCAGAAGAAATATCATCAGTATTATTACCATTACTAACTGAAACACCACTATCTTCATTAATTCCCAATAAAATTCTAGGTAGCATAGGTAAAAAAGCATTTTGTGCTCTTTGAATTAATCCATCGCCATTATCTACACTAAACAAAATATTCGGAACACTAACTAAAACTAGCAACATAATAATGGCTCGTGATATAAGCTTAGAAACACCTTTCTCACTTTTTCCTGACATTGATTCTGGATCAACAATATATTGAAAGAAAGAAAAAGAAAGTTTAAAAGCCATAAAAATTCCAAGTATAACATATATACGAGAATAAATTCCGTTCATAAGTCCAGAAGAAGTTGTTAACCTAGACAAATCAAATATACCAAATAGAATTATCTTAACCATCGAATAAACAATCCAGTCAATCCAAGCAAAAATAGTTCTTAATATATCCATTATCCAACTAGCAGATTGTAATCCCATAAAATCAACTCCAAATAATATAACTAATCATAACAAATTATAACATAAAAAATAATAATATTAAATAAATATTATTTAAATATTAACTTTTTGTTGTAGAATTACAATTAGTAAGAAAAAATTATATAAAAAAATTTAAAATTAAATAAAAAATATTTATTAAAAGATTTTGGTTACATTCATTACAATATTAAAAAAAATAAATATTTCTAAATATATTTGAAAAAAACTACTAAAAAACTATTACTTATTTAAAATAAGAAGAAAATTTAATTATTATGTTAAAATGCAATAAGTAATATATAGTTTGAAGAAAAATTAAATCTTTATATTAAATTTAAAAAATATAGAAAAAAACAATATGCAATAATTACTTTTTAAGTATATCATATTGTTTTTTAATTTAAGTTTATTAACATAATAAAATTATAAAAATCGATCAACTACAATCATCAGCCAAAAATTAAAGAAAAATAAATTATTATGAAAACAAAATAATATCAATAAAACTTAACAATATAAGGATCATTTTCTGTACCAGAACCACTATCATAAATAACACGCGATCCTAACATTATAATAGGTCTTATACTTTTCTTTATACGGCAAAGATCACTTTCAGCAACTTTTTTTGAAACAAAATAAGCTTCGTTAGTATTGTCACTATTGGCAGTAAGTAGCCACCAATCATCATTAAAATATGACAAATAATTATAATTTCCACAGTTTTTAGAAACAATAGAATCACAATTTGAATCCAAACTAGCACTCATATAATAATACGCCGGCAAAAGCCCAACATATTGATTTTCTAATATTTTTTTACATTCTATAGATCCACTATCATCTGCATCGGTTAAACTTCTCTTTCCTATACACAAATTCATAGGAACTGTCAAATATCTCGTTTTTTCACTATATTCCACTTTATAATCATTACTATCTACTAAAGTTGTATTTCCCTCATAAAAATTAATTACGCTTTCCATTGCTCTACTTTTCAAACCATTATATTCATAATTATTTATACCATGATTATTATTTACATCTTCATTATATCTATCATCCCAAGCAATAGGTTTTTGTAAACTTCCAGAAAAAATTAACAACATATCTCCAACATCATTTATTGAAACAATACGCCAAACATTTTCATCAATTTTTACAAAATTATTAACATTATCACCTCTGAAAACATATTCGACAGATTCAGAGCTATTTCCCAAATCAGAATAATTTGTTACAAACTCACCATCAACTCTTTCATATAATCCATCTTCAGAAACAACTCCATAATTATTATCTAAAAGAACTTTAGAATAAAGTTTAATTGAATTATATTTATTACCACAACTCAAAACAGGAGTATAATTATAATATCCATCTTCAACTTTATAAATTTCAACTTTTCCATTACAATTAATGCTAGAATCACTAATATAACTAGATAAATCATCAATATAATTATTATTGATTAATACTGTTGAAGAAATAGTCGAAGAAGTTCCTATCTCAGAAGGCAAAACACTTTTATTATCTTCAACATATTTTTTAGCAGCGACTACTAATTTTTCTTCTAAGCTAACATAAGATAATTTAGTACCACCAGTTAAAATATTTATAAACCAAAATGAAAAAATTAAAATTAAAACAACAATTAACAAAAGGACAATGTATCTATACATTTTTTTATCCATAAAAATGCACCTCACAATAAAAATATTTTATCAAATTTTTAAAAAAAGGACAAGAAAAAAAGGAAGTAAATCTTCCTACAAATCAAAAACTAATATTGATTCCAACAAGCAGACCAACTTGATGAATTAGCACCATCAGAATCTGTCTCACCTTTAGCAACAAGCCCCATAACTACATCAACAATAGTAACAGCAAAGAAAACTGCAACTGCGGCAATACAACGCTTAATAAGTTTACTAGTAGCGGCTTTAATTTCTTTGTCATCACTAGCCATAACAGCTTTACCTAGATCTATAGCACCCATAATTATTAAAAGTATAGGTACACCTATCTTAATTATATTAAAAACTCCTTTAACAACTGCTACAACAGGTCCTAATCCTTCGCATGCATCCAATATTTGAAACATTTCCATAAAAACTCCTCCAAATTCATAATAAAATGATACTATAATAAATAATAAATGTCAACTATAACAAATAATAAGCTAAATATTCTTAATTAATCCTAGTTTTAAAAGCAATTTATCAATATGTTCAGATGCCTCACGATCATTAATCGAAGGTAACACAAAAAATAAATTTATATTAGCCTCTTCTGAAAATTCTTTAAGGTCATCATCATTAAGTACAGAACGATTAACAATGACTTTTTTATTTTTCAATTTTGAAAAAACAGTCCTATCTCTAGTCATCAATTTATTAAGCTTAATAACAGATGGTTCAATTAAATAAATTATTTCATCACAAATATTTTCATCATAATCATTTAAATCAACAAAAATATAATTGAAATTTTTAGCTTTTAACAATTCAGTAGCAATAGAACTTTTATCAGTAGAAATCATATTTTTTTCACGAAAAAAGCTAAAATCTCGTTTATTTACTTCAATAGCCAACACTGATAAATTATACTTTTCTTCAAGCTGTTTTTTCATCATATAAATTAGCGAAGATGCACCAGCACCATCCGTAACATTTTTCACTCCTAAAATTCTTAAATTAGATACAAAATCATTATTATTTGTATTAGGTACAATGCTACTTTGAGCTATTTGATGTAAATGAGCAACATCTTTATAAGTATTAGGAGTATTAAGTAAATATTGAATGCCTTCAGCATTAGTTGTAAAATTGTAATACCCCATAGAAATTAGCTTGGATAAAAAGAAATTATTAGCCATTGAAGAATCTGGAGGTATAAGCAAAATAATTTTATCAATAGGAAGGCCTATCGACAATTTTTGATATGTAACTACATCATCAGAATTTTCTAATGCAGTAACATCGATAATCATCCTCGCAAAAAAGAAATTAGTAAAACTACTAATTAGTTCATCGGCACTAAATACTCCTCGCAATGTTTTAATTATTTCAACGTTTAAAGATGAAATAATGCTTTCTTGATTATTAACAACTAATACATTCATACTAATCTACCCTCGTCAATTCAGATTCACTAACTCCTCTACCATAACAATTACCTTCAGAGTCTAAATTACTAAACCATTCATCTGATTTAATAAAAACTCCTGTTTCTATCAATCTTGTTTCACCTTTTATTCTAACATCAACAGATGCACTCAACACTGAAAATGTTGCATATAATTTTACATAATAATAACCGCCCCTATTTTCAGCAGGATATCTACAAATAACATACTTTCCATTTGAAGGATAACCTAAATTAACAAGTGCATTTTCAAAGGTTTCTTGATTATATACTCCTTCTCCTTGTTCAAGATAATTAATAAGTGAGTTTTTAATCTTATAAACCCTAGCATATTGAATAACTGCAGCCAAAAAAGCAATAAATATGCTCATAAAAAACAATACAATCCAAAATAACATTGTTCCACCAATAGACTCACGCATTAATTATCACACTCCACATAACTTATGGTGTTACAGTACCATTAACATCTACATTTTGATCAGTACTGTCATCCCATTTATCACTAATACCACTTAGTATATTTGGTAAAAACATTGTAACAAAAGTTAATACAGCAGCAATAGCAATAATAGTAACTAATGTCATATTTAACTCTCCTGTTGCTTCTTTCATTTATAAATCTCTCCTTTCTAGTATAGTATTATTATAAACTTTTTTTAAATTAATATCAATAATTACATTCCAAAAAGCATTAGCATTGACAATAATAATATTACCATTGTTCCTCCACCAGTAACTACTAACATAACCATTGTCTTTCTTTCCATAGTGTCAAGACGATTTTTATACTTTACTTCACGTGCCTTATTTTGTAAAGAAGATACAGATTTAGAAAATATTAATAATTGTTTGTATTTATTCTCTTGAGCACCAAGCCCTAATCTATAAAGTAATCTCATCATTCGCATAGAATCTCTTACAGGATAAGTAGTAGCAAAATCCATATATGGTTGAATACTAGAGTCTCCTGCATCAATTTTAGCTATCATTTGTCTAAGTCCAGGTTTAAACACATCAGGAGCTGACTCTATAGACCTAGCAATTGCAACTGGAACAGTATAATTTTGACATAATATTTCTAAATTTTTTAAATAGTATGGAAGCATCAAGTCAATTTGATGCATATATTTTTTATAATAACCTTTTAACGATATATAAGGCATTTTAAAAATCATTACCCCAATTAATAAAACTAATACAACGTTAATAAAACTTAAATTTGAAATCATCAATGCAAAAAATAGCAAAGTACCATAGAAAGCATTTTTTATTCTTGATACAAGAAGTTTATTTGGACTAACGGATTCACCATACTTAGCCGCAACATAAAAATCATAATCTTTTTCTTTTAAAAATAATAAATAACCATTTTCTTCATCTAAAAATTTCTTAGTACTAACAGTTCCAGAATATAACAACGGAATGGCAACTAAAATAGCAATAATAAATACTTCAATAAACATAATTATTCAGCCCCCACATTTTCATTATAATATTTTTCACCATTAAGTAAAAAGTAACTATTAAATATAACTATAGCATGTAAAGCAAAATTTACTAACGAATTTTCCAAAAGATCTAAATAGGTATCAATACCCAAAAGGTATTGAACAAGCATTACCATCAGATATAATAAAATACCATATTGTACAAACTGTTTATGGAAATTTTGTCTATCGATTCTATCACGATAAACACCTTCTACCAATACATCTATATCCAAAAGCATATTCTCCAATACTTCATTAGAATCTTTTGCACCCTCTTTAGTTATTTGTAAGAATAATTGATGCATATTCTTAGTCATATGGAAATCATATTTTTCATTCATAAATTTAATTGATTCAGAAATATCACCATTTCTATAAGCCATATCAATCATTTCTTTTACATCATCTAAAACTGGTGATTGTAAAACACCAGAATTATACACACCTTCAAGTGCTTTAACAAAATTTTGAGTTGTTTGAAATTCCATAATAGTATTTGTAGTATAAACTTGAATTTGCTCAAATATAAATTCACTATAAATTCTTTTACAACGTAAATATGTAAGATATGGTATAACACAAATAACAATTATCATGTAAAATATAGATATTGCAATATTATAAAAATATAAATAAGATATTCCTAAAGCAGCACTAGCAAATGTTACAACTTGAACAATATATTGTTTTGGTGAATATTCAAGTCCCATTTCTTTAACTTTAGTACGAATAACTTTAAACGAAAAAGGAGCATACTTATCATAAATATTAGATGATGTTTCAATAACAAATTTATACATAGAATCGCCAGTTTTAAAATAATAAAGCAAACCAAAAATAGCGACAGCCAGTACGAAGAAAATTTCAATATACATAGTACACCTTCTTTCTATCAATTAAAACTTGTTATAAACATTTTAGAATTCAATGACAATTAATCATAAAGTTTACGCAGAAGATAAATTAACGTTAGAAGAAACGTTCAAATTTTCAATATTTCGTGTATTATTTGCTTGAGTATTAGCACCAAATAAACAAGAAATATCAACTCCTTGCCCTTCCAAATATGACTTTAAATACTTTGATGGTTCATTATAAGTTTCCTCCCCTGTGACAGTCTTTAAATATATATTATTAAATTCTGGTTTATTATCATCAGTAACATAAAATTCAGTAACACCAGCAATCTCACGCACAAATCTTTTTTCAATTGGGCTATATCTTCCTCTAACAAAAATTCCTAATTGAATATAGCGATAAATAGTCTTTAAAAACTGATCAACCTCTATGTTAGATTCGAGTAAGCTATACATACGATGCGGAATACTTTCTGCTTTATCAGCATGTATTGTTGATAAAATATTATGTCCAGAAGAAATAGAATTACGAACAGCTGTAACTGCCTCTGCACTACGTACCTCAGATAATAAAATCCATTTAGGATTTTGTCGCATACAAGTAACTAACACATCAGAATAACTTGCAATATTATTGGTCTTCATAGCAACTATATCACGAGTAGGAAAAATTCTATCTAAATGTAGTTCAAGAGTATCTTCAATAGTAATAATTTTTTCATTTTCAGCAGTATGACTTGCCAAATATTTAACAAGCTCAGTTTTACCACTACCAGTTTCACCACATACTATTATATTACAATGTCCCTTAACACAATTAATTAAAAATTCATGGATACTTAAAGTAACATATTTTTCAGATAACAACTTATTCTTTTCAAGCCTTATTTTAGCAGGTGTCTTACGAAAAACAGCAGCAATACCATTTCTTGCTATCGAATCGTGCACAAAATTCATACGTAATTCGGCACTTTCTGAATCCAAAAAAGGATGTGCCATATTAAAAGTCTTACCCATAATATTAGAGCACTGAAAAGCTATTTTTTCTATTAAAGCATTATTAACATCTTGCTGATCTGCCCTAAATACTCCTTTATCTAATGACTTCAACCAAAGCTGTCCACCATTACTATAAGAAATATCTGTAATATTATCATCATCTAAATATTTCTTTAATGGTCCAAATTCAATACTAGAAAAATTATCGGCATCTTTTTCATAATTACTTTTTTTTGTAATAGTTGAATTTTCAAAGTCATTATTGACAAAATTATTATTTACCAACTGATCATTATGATTAGTATCCATAATATTGGTAGCAGAAGTATTATTTTCTGCTACCATATTATTATTTGAAACCTCGTTAAAGCCAATATTGCCAAAATTCATTGACTCATTCATATAAACACCTCGTTATTCTGTATTCTGCGAATTATTATCACTATTTATACTACTATTAATATCAACATTTGGAACATCTTCAGGTACGGTTGCAGCCATATTTAATATGTAATCTTGCAAATACTGACTAGTAACATTGGATGTTATTTGTTCATCAGAGTTTTCAAAGTTAGCAGTAGTTGGAACTGGTATTATATCAATCCTTGAAAATCCTGAATTTCCTGAATAAATAGAATAATTATTAATAGCATTAATCTTCCTTAATAATAAATGTTGCTCTTCTGGTAATGAAAAAATTATAACATATGGGATTCTAGTTTCATCAGAGTTTTCAAAAACATTTTTCCCATCTGAAGTTTTTACAGCTAGAATTTTAACATCTTTTAATAATTTTCCAACCAACGCTTTCCCATTTTCTTTTGTAGAAATATATATATCAATATAATTTCCAGGCAATATTGAATTAGTATAACTAGTAAGCATATTAACAGTTAAATAAAAAAGTGTTTCACCTTCTGGTACATCATATAAGGAAGAGTCTGGTAAATCTTCTTTTGTCGTAACAGATTCCCTATAAAATAAACTTCCTGCTGGAATAACAGTATTAACATTAGAATACTTTCCAATAATTGCAGATGTACTATCATAATAACTACCTTTTAATGCCTCTTTTGGAACTTTAATAACAGTTATCATGTCTGCTGTTATTTCCGTTTTAGGCTGTATAGTAACTTTAGCAATAGGTATATTAACAGGCTTTGTTGCACTATTAACACGCCATGTATACCCAACTAATAAAACTACTACAATTAAAATTGCGCATAATGCTGTAACAGTGTTTTTACTTTTAAAAAATCTCTTAAATTTTGAGGTATTTAAATTACTATCCATAAAAATCATCTCCCATAAAATATTCCAATTCAAATATCACACTATCTACTTTAAAATAAGTATACATTATTTAAAAAAAAAAGGCAACAATTAAAATAATAAATATGATATATGTAATTTTTATTTGAAATTACCTGTTTCATGAAAAAAACTTTAAATATCTAATCAAAATTATATAATTATTACTTTAAAGAAAAAAATAGCCTATGCTAACGCACAGCTATAAAAAATAATTATCGATTACAATTTACTCATAAACAGTAATAAATTTTTTTATTATCTAAAATTCAAATTATAAAATAATTACTAACCATATTATTAATAAAAAGAATAAAATTATGAATATGTATATTCAAAAAAATCTTCTATTTCATTTGCTTCTATTATGTCACTAGATTTTATAGTGATTATATAAATTACATTATTATCTATTAAATTAACATACATATTAAAATATTTTATTTGATTATTCTCTTTATAATTAAAAGAAAAATTTTGAAATTCTTTATTATTAATAAATATTATACTATTCAAATAATCTTGTACATCATAACTCTCAGTATTTAAGTAACTATATATTTTTTCATCTTCAATAAACTCTTTTATATCTTGATTAAAATAATTTGTTAACTCAACAACAACAATAAAATTATCGCTTTTGGATTTAAATGTAGTATAATTTGTCGTATTATTTTCATTTTCAATTTCTTCATATTTGCTATTAGATACTTTAAAAGTTAAACTATAGTTTTCATTCGTATTTTCAGTTTTAATATTATATAATGTACCTACTAATTGATTATTAACTACTTCACTAACTAAAAAATTAGCAGCATTTCTTTCTACAGTTATATTGTTTATAATCTTAGTAAGTAATTCATCAGTTAATTTTTTACCAGTTATACTATATTTTATTTCAACAAACTCTTTATAATCAGTTTGAATAAATATATAAAATTCCTCATTATACAGTGATGCCTCATCTTCTACTGCATTTTCTTTAATAACATAATTTATTTTAAGATAACTACTTTTTATTCCACTTATTAATATTGAATTTTTACTAGCTGAATAATTATATTTTTCATATGCATCATCATCATAACTTTTTATTACATCATCTATATATTGATTAAGGCTGAAATCACTATTTTGTATTACCATTGCAGTTACATTTATATCATTTTTAATAAAAGATTTATAAAATTCTGTACCACTAATATCATCTTTATCCATATTATCAAACAATGGGAATATAATTTTCATTTTATTTTCTAATGAATGACTTTTTACATAATCATAATTAAAATTATTATCATACTCAAATGTTTTGTATTGTGAGTTTTCTATTTTTTGACCTTCGACTTTAGTAGTATCTACAAAATAATTTTTATCTAAATTGCCATTAATTATTACACACACGACACAAAAGCATAATATTCCTATAATAACTAATAATGCCCCTATTTTTTTCATGGATTTTCAATTCCTTCCTTTGTTCTAATCGCAAACTAATGTACAAGTAATTTTTCTATAACGATTTTTTGTAGGGTAACAAGAGCATGATGAGTTAGTGCCATAGCAATAGTTTCCATTTGACTGTCTACAAAATACTTTTGAACTACAAATAGTATAAGTTGCACCTACACTATATCCACTTGTTGAAAGGCTACCGCATTTAGAACTTGAGCCGTTCTTATTACCACTGCATGATTTTAAATATAACTCATTAGTTTGTACCCAATGTAATGAACATTCTCTTTCACAACCAGTTTGTGAAGAATTTGGTTTATAACCGCTACCACAAGTACTACAGCTTGAAGCTCCACCTGTACTATAAGTACCGCTTGGACATCTTGTACAACTACTTGTACTGCCATATACTACACGATGTTTATTACTATATGTTCCTGCTGGGCATGAACGTTGTGTTGCACTATTTGCAGTTTCAATATATTTTCCTGCAGAAACATCTATATAACAGCTATTTAGTGAAACTGCTCCCACCCAAGTTGTATAACCAGCTGGACAATTTGTACAACTTGCTGCTCCACCTGTACTATAAGTACCACTTGGACACGCTTGACAAGTTGAACCAGTAGAATATGTTCCTGCACCACATTGTGTCCATTGTGCATATATAGTATGATTACTTGATGTCTTTACTACTGTCGTTGTTGTTACTTGAGTACCCCCACTTGCTGCTGTATACCACCCTTTGAATGAATAACCAGCACGCGTTGGCGTTGGTAATGTTCCATATGTAGCATCATAAGTTACAGTTTTACTTGTTGGGCTTACACTACCACCATTAGCATTATAAGTTAATGTATATTTATTTGCTGTCCATTTAGCATAAAGCGTTTTATATTCATTTTTAAATATTGTAGTATTTGTAATTCTATTAGTTAAACTACTTTCACTATACCATCCTGCAAAAGTATAACCAGTTTTAGTTGGTGTACATAAAGTTCCAATTTGATTGTTATATACTACAACTTTATTTGTACATCCTGTACCGCCGTTATTATTGTAAGTTAATGTCCAATTTGCCTTTCTTTTTACAACTATACTACAAGTACCTATATTTCCAGCTTTATCTTCTACATATCCAGTATAAGTAACTCCTTCTGTATTATCCTCTGTCATAATTAAAGTTTTAGAACCATCTACACTTCCTAAACCATATTTGTTAACATTACTCATAGAATATAAACTTGTAGATGCAGCATCAGTAACTGATTGAAAAGAAATATTTACATTAGTACCATAAAAATCTGATGTAGCTTTTGTTCCATCTGCCTTTAACACACAACTTGGTACTAACTTATCAATATTAGTTATTTTAACATTTACAGGTTCAGAAGTAAGTGGAAGCTTATTTCTAGACTTCACAATACCTGAATAATTATTTGAAAAATCCTTATAATTTGTATTTTGCCATGTATTTCCATTATCAAAAGAAAACTCTGTTGTTTTAACAACTTCATTAGTTGGAACTATATTTATAGAAACATTTTTATTAGTATATAAACTACTTGAATCACCAACTCTTAATTCAATTTTCTTTATATTGTAACTAGCTCCACTAACAGTACCTAAATTTATCTTTATACTATTATACGTTCCTTTTGGTATTATAAATTCTACACTATTCTTACCAGCAGCTAATAAAGCTCTACTTGAAGCTGTATCACTAAAAGCAGTGTTAGTATAAAAAATCTGACCAGTTGTTGTTGTTGAAATTATATTATTAAAATAAACAACAACTCTATTAACATTTTTATAATTACTTAATCCTGTCAATTCAATACTTGAGTCTGAAGATTGAGTAGTAAATATAGTACCATTTTCTGTTATATTATTTAAAACATATTTTTCTTTATCTGGATATATTTGATAACCATACTCAACATTAAATGTTGGTTTTGGAGCACCTACCCTTACATCTAAAGAACAAACTCCTTCATTTCCAGCATAATCCTTAACATATCCAATTACAGTAGTAGTTCCATGATTTACAATCTTTATTGTATTCTCTTTATTATAGTTTTTATTATTTATACTAGTACCAATACCATAAGTCAACACTCCACTAGTTAAATCATTAGTAGACTTTAATCTTACCTCCACATCACCAGAATACCAACCTGTAGTTTCCATAGTACCACTAACAACCTCTAATTCACATGTTGGAATATCTTTATCAACATAAACATCAACTGGGCATTCAACAGAATTTCCACTTTTGTCTGCAATTTGAACATTACCTTTTTGTGTTGTATTCTTAAAAGTCTTTGAAAACTCGCTTTTTAAACAACCACTTGTCGCATCACTACAACCAACAAATATAGTTCTATCTTGATTTGTCCATTGAGTAGACTCACCAGTTATTTTCCCACATACAGGATTATCATTATCATTAGAATAACTAGTACAATTAGCATTATCTGTAACATAATCACCACAATATAAGCAAGCGTTAAATTCATAATTAGAATTTCCAGTATTTTCAATTTCAACATAACTAAAAATTTCATCACAAAAACTAGAGCCATCAGACGTTCTTAATGAGCTTAAATATCCTTTGTCAATTAATTCATTAAGATAAACCAAAGTTTTTTCCCCATCATTAGGTAAATGACAACTAGTGTTATTTTCAGCAATACAATCAACTGACATTGAATTAGCAGCTTCTTCCATACTTCTCTCATGAGCTAAATAAGTAGTTTCTCTAGAATTAATTATATATTTAGAAACTGCAGGTATTGTAATTATTGATAAAATACCTAATATAATTATTACTGATATAACTTCAATTAATGTAAACCCCTTTTTTCTTCTTGCTATTTTTTTGTTTTTATTTTTAAAATTATTTTTTTTGCTATTTAAATTTCTAATATTCATATTAAAAAACCTCGCATCTTATCTTAATAACATTTTAACAATAAATTTTATTTTTTACAATAATAAATAAATTATAAAAGAGTGATTTATATCACTCTATATAACATATAACTATATATTCATAAAATTTATTATAAAAAACATCTATAAATATTTTTTTGCAATCTCAATTACTTTAATAGGACACCCCATAAACTTTATAGCATTATCATTATCATCTATAACTAAATAATCACCAAAACCATTTGGAATATTATCAGTTTTACTTGCAACCAAAACTGCATTTTTAGAATAAATATCGCAAAGTTCCTTTATAACACTATCATCAAAAGAAGAACTATCGAAAAAAGTTTCAGTAAGTATATCATCATTATCATCTTTTACAGAATAAATAACAATATGGTAAAAATTATCAACAGGCAATATATTAATAACAGTATGCCTTCCATCTTTTTGATAAATATGACTAGCATTATAAACATTCCTAATTATATTTAATAATTCATCTGAAGTTTTATTTTGCACAATTACTTCGTCATTATTAATTTCTTCATCTTCATAACTGATAATATTTTTGTGAGTTAATAAATATGTAGTTATCTTCTGTTCTAGCAAAGATATAGTTTGCATAATAGTAGGATGATTAACAGCAAAATCTAAATCTTTAACATTAGATAAAGCTGTCAATAAATAATTTATTTTATCTATATCCGCCTTATGAATAGGAACATCATCTTGTTCTTCTCTCAATTTAATTTCTTCATCATATTTTTTATTATTCTCTAAAATATACCTAGCTGTTTCTTCAGCCATTTTTTTTAATTTACGATTTTCACATTCTAAATTGTAAATTTCACGAGCCTGTTCTTCAGCCATTTTTACAATTTTCTTATATTCGCGTTGACCATTCAAAATAGTTTTTGCAAATTCCTCTGCATCTTTCTTTATTTGTTCATGTTCTTTTAAAATTTGGAACAGCTGTTTCGCTTGCTCCTTTGCCCCTAAAACTAATGCATTGGTACTATTAAAATTAGAATTATTATCGACAATAATTGGATTATTAATTATATCAGAAAAATCCTGTCTACTATTTTTTTTAATATCTTTTAATGTCGATAATAAATTATCTTTTTTATTTCTAATTAAATCAACAGATACATCTTTTTTAGTATCTTTTTTAGCATCAGAATCAACATCAAATAATACTAATCTATTACTAATCAAAAAATCATTACATACTTTTACTAATTCATTATTTTCTAAAATTTTATAATATCTTTTTTTTCTATCCCAATACTCTAAAAATTTATCGCTATTACTAAAAACCCCATATTTTGCAGCTTCTAAAGCTTCTTTAATAAAAACTTTATTATTTGTAATAAAATATCTATTAATTTCCTCATATTCAACACAATTTATAGCTTTAAAAAATAATGATTTACTATCGCCACTATTAAGTTTAAATTCATTACACAAATCAACAATTAGACTATCATTATTATATTCTTTTATTATTTCATCCCATACACTCCCATTAATTCCTAGTGTATATGCATATCTAACTAAATCCAAAGAAACAAGATTTTTTAAATTTTTTTCATTATTTCTATTTTCTTTATTTAATAAACTTTTATGTGTATTAAAATCAAAAAAATCACTTTTCTCACTATCATCTAAAAAATCACTACGATATTTAGCATAACATAATGCTATATTAGCACTTACAAAACTTATATATTTTTCATTTTCTTCAGTCTTAATATTAATATCTCTTGTTTCAATTGCATTAAGTGACAATATAGAATCATTTAACGAATTTACAATATTAATAAATTTTATAGAACAATTACGTAAAATCAAAGATTCTTTTCCGTCTTTTCTAAATAAATTCAAAGTACCACTAGAATCTGTTCCCATAATAACTTTTTTATCTAAATCACTATTTTTACTAATAAAATGTATTAAAACTCTAGGAAAAATTCTAGTCTCAAAATCAAAATCTAAATTAAAAAGACATCTATAAGTGTTAACTATATTTAACCTATTTTTACATAACAAAACAAATTCAACTTTTTTATCCTTTAAAAAATTAAAATTAACTTCAACATTATTTTCATTTAATCTACAATAATGACATATATCATATTGAAATAACAAATCATCTAATTCTTTCCCCAAAGCCATACACATAGCCTCCCTATTATTCAATATAAACATTATATCATAAATATTTTGTAAATAAATAGTTTTTTAATAATAATTTTCTATTTTTTATTTAATAACTCTTCATAAACATTTTTTAACTGTTCTCCAACGTATTTTAAATCACGAGTCTTAGCAACTTCATAAGCACTTTCAGTTAATGAAGGTAACTTCCCGTCAAAAAAATCTTTGATTTTTCTTTCAAATTCATCAACATCTTTAGCTTTATAAACATTTTTCCCATCTTCAAGCCAACCATCAAATATCTTTATATCACGTATAATAGCATTTGTTTTACAAGCACACGCTTCAATAATAGGAATTCCTTCTGTTTCTTCTAAAGTTGGAAATATATATAAATCAACGCCACACATAGCCTCTTTTATAACACTTTGTTCCACATAGCCTGGAAAAAATAGATTAGGTAATTTAGTATTAACTGCCTTTCTTACTGGCGCAGTAGCAGCAGCAAGAGGACTATAACCAAACCAAATAAATTTATATTCAGGAAGTCTTTTAGCTAATTCAACAAAATCAACAATCCCCTTTCTTTCTATATAAAGACCTATTCCCATAATAACTTTATCATTTTTAGAAAAACCATAATCTTTCCTAAATTTTTTACCAAGCTTATTATCTCGTTTAAAAAAATCTATCTCAATTCCATTTGATATAGCATATATTTTTTTATTTTCCAATCCTTTATAACCATGAAGTAAATTTTTCGAATATAAAGTAGGAGTTACTATTACATCTCCAAGTTTATAACATTTTATCAACCATTTTTTAAATAATTTTGATGTTTGCTTTGCAAATATAAAACCATTTTTATAATCCTCTTCAGTAGAATGAGCATGATAAACTATCTTCTTACCATCTTTTTTAGCTTTTTTTGCTAGTAAATATGACTTTGGAAAATAAGTGTTAATATGCAAAATATCGTAATTATCATTTGGATCTAATGTATAACTAACATTAGCATCTTCTAGCGCTTTAATTTGATGCTGTATTGCTTTACCAAGACCACTTTTTCCAATTGTCTTTAACCCTTCTGTATATAATAATATTTTCATAAAAACCACCTCTTAAAATTAAAAATTATTTACAATATAAAAATTTATATACATATAAATAAGGAAGAAAAAACATTCAAAAAATTTATATTCTTAATTATAATATATATTATAACATAATTAATAAAAAGCACAAAACAATTAATATATGTCAAGTACAAAAACTGATTCTATTGTCAATATAATAATCAAACTTAATAAAGCATCACTTATAAACAAAATATATATAATAACAAATGAAAAACTGCAATTTGTAGAATATATCAGCGCTGTAATCCCTCATATTTATAGTAACTATTTATATAAAAATACAACATACACAATAATAAAAACTCGCTTTTCATATAAAATGCGAGTTTTTTCATATAAAAATAAATTCAAAAATATAAAATAATTGGTTATTTTATATTAATTAAGATTTTTTCTCAAACTATCAATTGTATTCTTTTCAATTCTAGAAATTTGTGCTTGACTTATTCCTAATTCTAAAGCAATTTCAGTTTGAGTTTTTCCAACTATAAAACGCTGATCCAAAATGTATTGCTCGCGCTCATCTAAATCTTTCATAGCATTGCTAACAGCTAATTTCAATGCAACATCTACTTTACTATTTTTCTTATCTTCAATCTGATCATATAGATAAATAGTATCACCGCCATCATTATATATTGGCTCAAATATACTAACAGGTAATTTTCTAGAATCAAGAGCTTCAATTACTTCAAAACTACTAACTTCTAAAGATTTAGCAATTTCATCGTTTGTTGGTTCTCTACCATTAGAAATCAAATAATTCTCCTTAAACTTTATTATTTTATATGCTAAATCCTTTAATGACCTACTTACTCTTATACTATTATTATCCCTTACATACCTTCTAATTTCACCTTGTATCATTGGAACACAATAAGTAGAAAATTTAACACCAAAATTTAAATCAAAGTTGTCAACTGCTTTTAATAAACCTATACATCCTACTTGAAATAAGTCATCTTTATTTTCATCAGATTTATCAAATAATTTCAATATTGATAGAACTAATTTCAAATTACCATTAATAATCTTTTCTCTTGCTGCAATATTACCTTTTTTATATTCCTCAAAAAGTAATTGCATTTCATCATTAGTTAAAACTGTGATATTTGCTGTATTCACGCCACTTATTTCAACCTTATGACGTGACAAAAAAATTCTCCTTTCTTATAACTATTAAGTAACAAGAAAAGAAAATTTATTCACTTTTTAATACTAAATTAAGATGTAACTATAATATACACAATTAAAGAAACTAAAATTAACAGCAAAATTACAATAATTATTTTTAAATCTTTATTACTAGATAAGTTTTTACTAACACTTTCATTAGATTCATAAGTATCACTAATTAATGTATCATCATTATCTTCAGAACTAGAATCAGATATAATAGGATTACCACAAACTTGGCAAATCTTCATCCAATCTTCATTATCTGAACCACAAAAATGGCAAACTCTCATATTTCCTCCATACTTACTTGATTTTATTCTTTAAGACATAATTATAAGCATCCCTACACATATCTTCAATTTCAAATTCAGCACTCCAATTTAACATTTCTTTTGCTTTTACAGTCGAAGCATAACATGCATCAATATCTCCAGCTCTTCTATCAACTATTTTATATGGAATTTTAACGTTATTAACTTTTTCAAAAGTATTTACTATTTCCAAAACGCTATAACCTTTTCCTGTTCCAAGATTATATGCATCAATTCCATTATCATTAATTACTTTTTGAATTGCTTTTATATGTCCTTTAGCAAGATCAATAACATGAATATAATCTCGTACTCCAGTACCATCTTTAGTATTATAATCAGATCCAAATATACTTAACTCTTTTAACTCTTTATTAGCTACTTTTACAATATATGGCATTAAATTATTAGGTATGCCATTTGGATTTTCCCCTATTAATCCACTACTATGAGCACCAATTGGATTAAAATACCTAAGTATAGCGATACTCCATTCATTATCAGATACATACAAATCTTTAAGAATACTTTCTATCATTAACTTAGTAGTTCCATAAGGATTTGTAGTATGTAAAGGAAAATCTTCCGTTATCGGCAACTTTTTAGGATTGCCATATACTGTAGCACTAGAAGAAAAAACTAACTTTTTACATCCGAAATCAGACATTATCTCCAATAACGATATTGTAGATATCAAATTATTATGATAATACATAAGCGGTTTCTTCACACTCTCTCCTACAGCTTTATAACCAGCAAAATGAATAACAGCATCTATTTTATGCTCATTAAAAACTTTAATTAAAAAATTCTTATCACAAACATCGCCCTTATAAAAAATTACTTTCTTCCCAGTAATTTTTTCTATTTTCTTCACAACATTCCTTTGAGAATTTGACAAATTATCAACAACAACAACATCATAACCATTATTCAACAATTCACAACATGTATGGCTCCCGATATATCCTACTCCACCAGTAACTAATACTTTCATATTACCTCCTATATTACCACTTATAATATTTATCATAATATAATATTCTAGATTTAGCAATTAATTTATTTATAAATATAATCAAATAAGAAAACAATAAAAAGATACCAACAACAAATAAAAAACAATAAATAAAACTAACTTTATCAGTAATATATAATTGTATATTATCATTTATATAATCTGGTATTTTAAATATGTCTAATAAATACACTATAAAGTACTTGGTACAACAAAATATTAATATTGAAAATACTAAGCATACAAAGCCAATAAAACCAATACTAAACTTTTTTTCTAAATAAAATAGAAAAAATATTATTAAAATTAATAAAAAATATAAAATATAAACATAATTACTAATAGACAAATTATATATACTATTAAAAGCAACTATCCAATTATTATTATTTAAATTTTTAGTAACTTCATTAGAATATTTTATAATATCATCTTCAATAATTGAATAAACATCAACTGTATACTTATTTTCATAAACATTAATAGACTTTTTCATTAACGACACAATATCACTTCTATCTATCAAAGTAGATTCATCATTATAAAAATTATCAATAAATAATTCAGCTTTCTTTCTGATTTCATCAGTATCAATATAGTCAAAAATAGCATCAGGTATCTTCTTATCACTAAGAATATCATTTATTTTTTCATCATCACGAAGTAATCGAATCAAATCAAAGTTAATCACTAATTCTTTTACAGAATCTTTATCAAATAATATTTTGAAACATACAAAAAAAAGACAAAAAAACATTATAATTACAAATAACAACATAACAAAATAATTTCTTTTATGATTCATATACAACCTCAAAATAATTTAATAACCTATAAATTTATTTTCAATAGTTTTTTGATATTCAATATTTGTTATTTTAAACAAGCTATCTTCTTTATAATAATTATAACAAAATTTAAAAAAAAGAAAATTCTTTTAAAAAAATTCTCTTATATTTTTTTTATAATCATTTCCTTTTTCTTCAAAGTTTTTATACTTATTATAACTTGATGCAGCAGGTGACAAAAGACAAATTTTTCCTTTTTTTGTTTTATTATAAGCTATTTTTACAGCATCAGACATTTCTTCTACAAAAAAAACATTTTTATTTTTTATTTTTTTACCAATTTCATATCCAGTATCAGGCATACATATAAAATTTTCAATTCTGCTATTATTTAAATAACTAATAAAATTAGAATAATCTATTTTTCTATCTAACCCTCCAAATATCAAAGTATTAATATCTTTTAACGTATCAATACAATTAATTGTAGCCTCGGGTATCGTTGCAATACTATCATTATAAAACTTTATATTATTAAATTCTCCTACAAACTCCATACGATGTTCTAATGGTTTAAAATTATTTATTGATTTAACTACTTCATCATTATTTAAACCTAAAATATTAGAAACAGCCAAAGCAAACATTATATTTTCAATATTGTGACGACCTAATAAATATCTTTCACTATCTACATCATACAATTTAGTTACTCTATTATTCCTTTTAATGTATACATATTTCTCATCACATATTATAGAATCATTATCAGCATCATTAACATTATTTAAAGATTCAATTTTAATAAAATTAGCATTATAATTACCTACGCTAACTAATTTTTTTAAGTTATTATTATCAAAAGAATAAAGAGCAAAATCATTTTTATCTTGATATTTAAACATATTTAATTTTGAATTAAAATATAAATCCTTGCTACCAAAAAAATCAAGATGCTCTTCAAATAGATTTAATATAATACTTATATGTGGAGATTTTTTTATAAATTGTGTATGATAAGCTGACATTTCTGCAACAACAATACTATTTTTTTTAATTTTATCAATATAATCAAAAACTGGTATACCAATATTACCACATAAATAAGCATCATATCCTTGATCTTTAATAATTTTATAAATTAAAGATGATGTTGTACTTTTTCCTTTAGTTCCAGTAACACCAATTACTTGGCAATTACAATTTTCCAACAGCAGGTTTACTTCTGAAGTAATTTTATCTTTAAACTTAGTTATATCAATATTTTTAAATGATATTCCAGGACTTTTAATTATAACATCATACATATATAAATTATTTAAATAATCATTACCTAAAATCAATGTAACATTTTTATCATTTAATAAGAATTGTGAATCAACTATTAAATTAACATTTTTATCTAGTATAGTAAGTTTTTGTTCTTTTAAATATTTTCTTATAAAATTATAAGTTGACTTTCCTTCTCTACCAAAACCAACAATAGCAACTTTTTTATTTTTTAACTTATTTAAAATTTTTTTATACATATTTTTTCCACTCTTCTTTTAATAAATTTATATGTTTATAATTCAAATTATGTACATAATTAAATTTATTTAATAAATTATAATCAATATTGTTTTTATAATAATTTTTCAAATAGTAATCTAGTAAAAAAGGCATTTTACCATTTATTATTTTTAAATTCTCTATCTTAGTATTTAAAGCATAATTTACTTCCTCAATGCTTCCTACACATTCAAATGGTTTTGCACTGCTTTCACCAATTAATGATAAAAAATGATCAAGTAAATCTCTTCTATCTAATAAATTATCACCAAAAATACCTATCATTTCATCGTCTGATAAAAAAGGGCTAAGTATAATAAAGGTAAACAAACATTTAGGGCAATTGCAGCACCATTTCCAAGATTCTTCTTTACTTCCCAAATTACAGCTCTTAAAAATTTTATGATATTTTTTATAGTTAGAAAACAATTTTGAAATCTGTATTTCGCTTAAAGGTCGCAATATACTAAAATATGTAATATTCTTATCGAAATAATTATGAATATATTCATTAAAATCCTTTTCAAATTCATAACTTTTTGAATATTGATGATTAATTTTAGTACCTATAATAGTTTCTTCATTAGCACTAGATTCATTAGACAAAACGATATATTCAATATCATTTTCATAAGCAATTAAATAACTTAAAAAAGCTACAATTGATGAAAATGGTGTATGTCCATTAATAAACCCTTGGCTATTTAAATCGATTATTTGCTTATCCAAAATACGATTAATTAAAAACAACTTATCTTCTGTATAACCCGCAACTTTTGTACATTCTATCATTATATTTTTAGGATTTATCATAAAACAACAATTATCTTTATAAGATTTTTTTAAAAGCTCCAACGTTACACAAGAATCTTTTCCTCCACCAATAGGAATTAAATAACCTCTTTTATTAGTACTTTTACAATAATAATTTTCTTTTTTATAAACGCATTTTAAATTCATAAAATCATCAATACTATTAAATATGTTATTCTTATAAAATAATTCTCCTAAACCATAATAAAATAGTTTTTTAAACCATAATATCTGATTATCATCAATATATCCTGCCTCAATAATAACGTCTTTACTGCAAGTTGCTTTCCAATAACTTAATAATTCAATCATTCCAATATTAAATATTATATAATTAGACATACTATCTAATTTTTTTAAATACCTTTTATTAATTCGCAATTTAGGACTAAATTTACACAAACCAACTGTCTCAAAATCATAAGTTATCTCATAATAATCTTCCACTTTATTAACACAAAAACCATGATATACAAAAGTTGGAAATTTATTTCGTAACAAAATATAATTATCCATTTTATCACCTAAAAATAAATATACATTTATATAATATAATATTCATAAAACTTATTTTTTCTTTGGAAGAATTGCTTCTAATCCACCCATATAAGATTGTAATACCTTAGGAATCTTAACACTTCCATCTTTTTGATATCCACATTCTAACAAAGCTATTAATGCTCTAGGACTTGCTATTACTGTATTATTTAAAGTTGCAAGAAATTGATTACCATTTTCAGTTTTCATTCTAATTCCAAGTCTTCTAGCTTGTGCATCTCCCAAAGTAGAACAAGATCCAACTTCGAAATATTTTTGCTGTCTTGGACTCCATGCTTCAACATCACATGATTTTACTTTTAAATCTGCTAAATCTCCACTACAGCATTCCAAAGTCCTAACTGGAATATCTAAACTTCTAAAAAATTCAACAGTATAAGACCACATTTTATTATACCAATTCATTGCATCTTCTGGTTTACATAAAACAACCATTTCTTGCTTTTCAAATTGATGAACTCTATAAAGGCCTCTTTCTTCTAACCCATGCGCTCCAACTTCTTTTCTAAAACATGGTGAATAAGAAGTCATTGCAATAGGCAAATCTTTTTCATCGATTAATTGCCCTCTAAATTTACCGATCATACTATGTTCAGATGTACCAATTAAATACAAATCTTCATTTTCTATTTTATACATCATATTTTCCATTTCAGTAAAAGACATTACACCAGTTACTACATCACTTCTTATCATGAAAGGAGGAATAGCATAAGTAAAACCTTTATTAATCATAAAATCCCTAGCATATGCAATAGTTGCTTCATGTAATCTTGCTATATCGCCAAGTAAATAATAAAATCCATTTCCACTAGTTCTTCCCGAAGCTTCTTTATCTAATCCTCCTAAAGATTCACAAATATCGGCATGATATGGTATTTCATAATCCGGAATAAAAGGATCACCAAATTTTTCTATTTCAACATTTTCACTATCATCTTTACCTATAGGCACGCTATCATCTATAATTTGTGGAATTACCATCATTTTACTTTTTAATTGCTCAGACAATTCATTTTCCTCTTTTTCAACTGTTTCCAACTCTTTATTAATATCAATAACTCTCTGTTTTTTTGAATTAGCCTCTTCGATTTTTTTATCCCTAAATAACGCACCAATTACATCACTAGTAATATTTCTTTCTTGTCTTAAACTATCTCCTTTTACCTTTAACTCCCTAATTTTCTGATCTAATTCAATTACTTCATCAACCAAAGGTAATTTCTCATCTTGAAACTTTTTCTTTATATTTTCTTTTACTATATCTTTATTTTCACGAACAAATTTTATATCTAACATTTTATCATCCTTTCTTTTAATAAATCGAAACACTACATATCCATAATAAAAAGAAAAAGACCAAATATAGGAGTGAATTATCACGGTGCCATCCTATTGAGGTCTTAATTTTTTATAACGGTTTTACCCGGAAATAGATACTAAAATTCCCTATTTCACTCATAAGTTGATTCAAATATTTTCATACACAGCTTCCACCAAACACTGTTTCTCTATAATATAAATAATACTTTACTAATCTTATTCATCGATTTATAAATAAATAATATCATTTAAAAAACACAAAGTCAAATACTTAATAAAATCAAGTAAAATTTTTTAACAAATCATCAAGTTCTTTTTGTTCTTCTTTAGATATTTCACTTTTTTCTATTGTTTTTTCAAACCAAGAAGGCAATACTTCTTGGCTAGCATTATTAGTTTTAGTTATCTTACTTTTCTCTAATAGTTTTTTTATTTTTTTATGTTCTTTTTCAGCAATTTTCATAGCATCTTCAACAGTTTCAATATTCATTCTACACCATTGAGAAGCAACTGTCTCAACATAACTTCTAGTGAATTTATTATTATTTACTTTAAGAACATATGATATTAAAACATTAACTACGCCTGGTTTCATTTTCTGCTTTACCATTAAATCTTCAATTATTCTAAGCTCACGCATAGTAGGTTCTCCATTTTTATACTTACTCCTCAAATAATCATTTGGTGTCACATTTTCAAAAGTATAAACTTGCTTTGCCCAATTAGAAGTATCTCCACTAGGATTTTTTAAATACTCTGGTTGTCTTGAATAAATCAAAGTAGGAAGTTTTCCTGCATTTTCAAACTCATAAAAATTTCTGCAGTTTTTAGTTAATTCTTCTTTATTTATCATTCCTTTTTCATTTAAACTATTTCTTACCATTCCTTGCATATTTAAATCATCAATATTATAAGTAAAAGCTAAAGAATTAATTAGATTTCTAACTTCTGAATTAAAACATTTATCATTAATAATATTTTTTGGAATACTAGATATTAATAAATCAAAATCAATTTTATCACTAATGCTAATAGTACCAATATTCTTTTTAATAATATTATCATTCTCTACAAAAACATTACCACTTATAGATGTAAAAACACTATCAAATGTTGCTGTAATATCTTTATATTCACGTAAACTTATTTTTGGTATTTTAAAACAGCTGATTATTTTTTCGTATTCTTTTTTACCTAAATTATTATATAAAACAACACTTAAAATTGGATGATTTAAAAAGTCTGCTATTGATAATGGAGAATACAAAACATAAACATAATTGTTCACATTCTCCTCTTTTACATATGTTTTAAGTAATCCAACAGCCTCCAATTTTTCTCTTGCAATTATTATATCCTGTAATTTAAGTTGCATAGTACTAACTAAATGATGATGTGTAAGTTCATTACTCATTAGTTCTCTTTTTTCTAAATCATCAATAAGAGTTAAATAAAGACTAACAGCTGTATGGCCAATAATCGGTTGATATAACATAGTTATTTTTTTCTTATCTTGATCAGACAATATTGTTTTATTTATAACTATATATGTATCAGCTGGCAATAATTTACCATTCATAAAATCACATCCAATCAATAACGTAATAATAGACTTTATTAATGACATCAAAAAAACATTTAAGTACTAAAGAGATAAACTTAATATTTTCTTTTTTACATTTATTGTACTAGTACATTCTTTATTCAAAGATTCTAATTTTTCATAACATACAGAGTTTATCGGCAATCCCCATGAAAGTACATTAATAATATCTTGCTGATCATCAAAATCAAATGATAAGTATTCATCTATTTTACCCCTTTTACAATAATAAATCTCACTTGGAGAAATAATTCTACTAGTGCTCTTTTTATAATAACGCAAACACATTTTTAACAGTTTCTCATTAAAAAAGGATAAATCACCAATAGAAAAAAATGACAATTCATTACCTAAATCTATAAAATTAAGCAAAGATTTTATTTCTGCATCTCTCTCAAACAAAACTTGATTATAAAAAAAATTATATAAAATCTTTTCACTAAAACTAACATTATTAGGGAGTCTACTACCGAATTCGATACCTTCATTTATTAAAGATTGTATCACAGAATCACCATAAGTTCTTTCAATTGAATCTCTTTTTTGCTTTACATGCTGTAGCTCATGCAAAATAGTGCACAAACAATTAAAATTGAAAAAACGAGTAAACTCTTTTTTATTGAGATTAGAAGTAAAGGTTGGTAACAAATTAAAAGAAGAAAACTTAATATTTTCTAAATCAATAATTAAATTTCTATAACTAGGATAATAAATTGCATAACACTTAAGCTTTCCTACTTCAACTCTACTTAAATAATCACGTAAACCTTCAGATAAAACAATTAAATTAATTAATTCCATCAAATTTTTTTCATTTAATTCTTTTCCTGATACTAAACAATCCAAAATATAACTTTTATAATCACACACAAAACTCACCCTTTGTGCACAATATAATATAATAAAAAAGATAAAAAGTAAAGTTTATCTTTCAAAACAAATATTCACTATTCATCATTCATTGCTAAAATTTCAACAACTTTTTTAACATTTAATTCGTTAAATGGTTTTTCAAGAATTGCCATAACAGGATACTCTTTAATATTATCTAAAACTGATTTAGAATCATTTCCAGTAATTATGGCAACATCAACTTTTTTAAACAAATCATTAGTTTTCATAAACCTAAGAACTTCATATCCATTAACATTTGGCATATTTAAATCTAATAACATGCCAGCTATTACTTCTGTATAATTAGCCAAAATGTCAATAGCTTCTTTACCATCTTTAGCAATCAAGACTTTATAAGTATTATTAAAAATTTTTGATATAAAACTAGCAATTATATTAGAATCATCTACTACTAAAATTGTATTATTCTTCTTTACCTTAACTTTTTCATTTGTACCAGATAACATTGTTAAATTATTTACTCCCAAATAAGTTTTTACAATGTCAATAATTCTTTTTGCTTCCTCTTCTAATTCATCATAATGTAAAGAAACATAATACATATTATTTGCTTTACTTTCTTTTTCATGATTAAGCGCAATATCTGCTAGTTTCTCAAAACCAAAATATTTAGAATCACTTTTCAAAGAATGAACTAAAATAGCATAATTAGCCATATCACCATTTTCTTTATACTTTTTTATATTAGCCATTTTATTCTCAACATCATTTAAAAAATCATTTAAACTTTCATTATAAGTATTCATATCACCAAATAATTCTAAGCTTTTTTCTAAATTAACACCATTATCAGTCAATATTTTTGAATTAAACATATATATCACACATCCTTAATATCTATAATTATTATAACATTAAATAAAAAAAGAAAAAACACTTTAAATTAAAATTAACATCAAAATTAATTAGAGTACTTTTCAATAATCTTTAACAATTCATTAAAGTTATTATAATCGATAGATAGGCAAAAATATTTATTTATTTTTTTATTTTGTACAAATTCATAACCAGTAGAAGTAAATATTCCTCCACTTTCTTTCCAATAATTATAAGTTCCCAAAACATTTATTTGTACTGTATTATCGACAATTTTAAAATTATCGACTTTTTCTACTTCAAAAACATCAATTCCCAAAAAAGAAAAAGGATTTTCTGTAAAATCAGTTATAAAATTATTGTTTCCTAAAATTATTCTTTTTAAATCAGAATAAGAAACAAGCGAATAATCAAAATTATGTACAAAGCAAATAAATAGCTTATTTTTTTTAGTTATAAAAACAACTTCTTTTACTTTAAGACAATTAGATAATAAAGTTCCCAGAGAAATCAAAAAAGAAATTATAAAAGAAGTCCATAAAGCTCTTAATAAATAATTATAATTTCCAATAACAATATAAAACAAGAAAAAAAGAAAAAAAGAAAAGAAAAGAAAAAAAGAAAAGATTTTTAACCATTTTATTTTTTTATACCATTTTTTTGCTTCACAATAAGAATAAACTTTCATCTTTCACTATAATCCTCTATCAACTTTCTTATAAAATACATTTGTATCGCGTACGATATATCCTTGCTTGAAATAAAGCCTTATAGCATCATGTCTTTTATTGTTTGATGTTAATTCAATGCAAGAAATATTTTCTTTTTTTGCGAGATCATCTACATAATTAAGCAAACAAGTTGCAATTCCTTTATTTCTATATTCACATAAAACAGATATATAATCTAAATGATATATATTAATATTTTTTACAGGATCAAATATAGTAGTTATCATAATTGAACCTATAACCAAATTATCCATTAAAGCACATAAAAACCTAACATTTTTATCTTTAGTATTTACAATATCAATTGAGGAAATATTAACATCAAAGCACTCATTAATAAGTGTCACTAAACTTGGATTGTTTTCATTTAAAATACAAATTTCCATATTTTAGATTCTCCTTTAATAATGCCAACAAGAATTATATCCACCTTGACATGTATTTGAACCTGTTAAACATGAATTCCAAGAACCATTAACATATCCACCATGACATACAGTATCACAATTTTCATTAACTGTACAAGTATAATCCCATCTACTACAAGCCTGACTTCCTTTATAATCACATGCGTTATAAGCTGCATTTTGACTAGAATAGCCAGAACCACTACCTTTTTTAGTAACACCATTACATCTTCCTGCATAAGTATAACCATATGTGCAATTCTTCGAAGTCGTTTTACAACTATCCCAAACTCGATTATAACCACCTTGACACGTATTAGAACCAGTCAAACAAGAATTCCAACCACATGAAGAATTTTGTCCATAAGACTTTACATAAAAATTGCTTGAATAATATTGCGAGTTTCCAGCATTATCTGTACAGGTTATACCAACTGCCTTAGGATTTGAAGGTGAACTAACATTTGTCGTTGTTTTCACACTTGTCCCACTCATTGCATCATTACATGTACCAGTAACTGTTATTCCTGTATTACTGTGATAACTTCCATCTGAATCTTTTGCTATATTAGTTGTCCAACTAACAGTTGGCTTAGTAGCATCCTTTTTAAAAGAAACTGTACACGTATTTGTATTTCCTGCGTTATCCTTTATCTGCCCTGTATAAGTAATAGATGAAGTATCTTGAGTATGAGTCATACTCTTATTTCCAGTAAGACTACCTATTCCATATTGTGATACACCACTTAAATTATCAGTATTTTTATTAAAAGATACTCCTACATTTCCAACATACCAGTTATTATTTCCCAAAGTACCTGATAGTGTTAAAGAACATTCTGGCTTAGTAGCATCCTTTTTAAAAGAAACTGTACACGTATTTGTATTTCCTGCATTATCCTTTATCTGTCCAGTATAAGTAATAGATGAAGTATCTTGAGTGTGAGTCATACTCTTATTCCCAGTAAGACTACCTATTCCATATTGTGCCACACCACTTAAATTATCAGTATTTTTATTAAAAGATACTCCTACATTTCCAACATACCAGTTATTATTTCCCAAAGTACCTGATAAATTTAAAGAACATTCTGGTTTAGTAGCATCTCGTTTAAAATTTACACTACATATCGTTGAATTTTTAGCATTGTCTTCTACAACTCCATACCAAGTAACATTTGATGTATCTGTATTTTGCACTCCTGTTGCATTTGTTCCTATTACTCCTAAAGTAACTCCTTTACTTTTTATCCCACTAATCGCATTAGCATTATCTCCAATTTGATCTATTGCACTCTTAAAACTTATCGTTGTATCACTTACATACCAATTATTATTTCCCATTGTTCCGCTTAACATCAATTCACATTTAGGTGCTGTGTTATCAATTCTAATCGTATATGCTTTAGTAGTATTACTTATATTTCCTTCATTATCAACAGCTCTAAAATATACAACCTCATTCATTTCTTCTGTATATTCTATAATACAGCTATCTCCATTACTAGGAGTACAAATATCTAACCATCTTTCTCCTCTTTTCCATTGATATTTGGTTATATTTGTTCCTGATTCTCCATATTTTACTCCTGTTTCGTCTCCTTCTCCAAATTCTATAATTAACTTTTGAGCCCACTCTCCAGTACCAGTATAACTTGCTCTTTCTTCCTGCAAACTACTTGTAGCATTTCCTTTTCTTACCATATTCACTTGTGTCATTTTTACATATGGTCCTACATTTTCATATACTATCGCTTTACCCTTTTTTATTGCTCCTTCATATTCATATATTGTTTCATACTCTCCTACTTTTGTTGTATCTATTGTATCAATATTACTTGGCAATATCTCTGGAATATTTTCTTCTCCTTCTCCATTTACCCTTGCTATTTCTTCTCCTTCATTATTATATCTAACTATATCCGCTGAAATCTTTAACTTTTCTTTTACTTCTTCTCTTGTTGAGTCTTTATAAATATATGCTACCGGTGGTTCTCCTAACTCTATTGTCAATGTATCATTTTTTTCCCATACACTATCGCATTCATTCTTCTCTGTTGTATCATAGTTATCTCCTTCACAAATCAAACACAAATAATAATCATATGCTGTTTTTGACTTTTTTATTACTATTACATAGCTATCCTTATTACAACTATTGCCTTCATAATCAAGTATTTCATCCATATATTTTTGACTTTCTAGGGTATTTATACTTACCTTTGATGACTCTAAAAAACTACTTGGAAGATATTTTCTATTGTCTGTATAAAAATTTTTACCTGATGCTAATATTGTCTCTTCTATACTATTATAATAATCTTCTCTAAATGTCTCTAAATTTCGATTCATATATGGTATTGCAATTATTAATAATATACCTAATATAATTATTGCACCTATTATTTCTATTAACGTAAATCCTTTATTATTCTTCATAATACACCTCTATTATTATCAGTATAACACATTATAAAATTAGATTCCATACATTTAGATTAATTAATCATTATATTACAATTATAGCCATCATTAATAAGATTTTCAGATATTTGTTTATACCACTCATTTAAATAATAATTATTATCAAGAAATAAAAGTTCAACAGTTAAATTATTATCATTAAAGCTCAATTCATAATTACTATCATTTTGCATATTAGTTTTAGCAGCACTATAAGTTTCATAATCAAAATATTCATAAATCATAATATTAGAAGATGAAGTAATAGCTCCGTCTAAATCAACAACAAAATTATATCTTTGATACAGCTTATAATCTTCAATTGAACTTTCTATTTCTTTTATACAATAATATTTATAATTATCAAAAAATTCTTCTTCATCTTTCTTATCAACAATACTATTTTGATATGATAGAACACCTAAAATCACTATTATCATATACTGCATAATAAATATAAAGATTAAAGCCCATTTTTTCATAAAATCCTCTTTTCTAAAATTAAAATTTTTATATATTATTATTTAACTATTGTGCCTATTATTTATATTAACGTAAATCCTTTATTATTCTTCATAAGACACCTCTATTATTATCAGTATAACACATTATATCTATTATTTACTATTTGAATTTCTTATTTTTGGTAAATATTTTTTTATATTATACCTAGCAACCCTTATAATTTCTTTCCAAATACTCAAAAAAAAGGTTTTTTCTTCATCAGTTAGATTTTTATAACTATTAATTATTAATTTTATATTTTTTATTTTTTCTTGAGATAAATCACTCGTAGTTTTTATATTAGTAGAAATTAAAATTTGATAAATTATATCAAAAAATCTTTTCTTATCGTTTTTTGGAATTAAAACAATCGTAGACATTATATCATTAATATACTGGCTTTTTTTATTTACCATTTCTATTTTTTCAAAATTATCATCATTAATTTTCCATGAAAACAAATCATGTTGCATAATTAATTTTTTGCTACTTTTAACAACAATAAACTTTTCCTTATGATTTAATAACATCCCAATAATTGAAGTTTCTGGAACAAACGTTATTATTTTAAATAAACTTTCATTATACCTTTTGCTATTTACAATCTTATTAAAAAATCCTGGTCCATCATTATTATAAATTTTAATAATTCTTTTCCTATATTTAGCTTTACAAAAACTAGATGCATAAATAGCTAAATTTCCTCCTTTAGAATGTCCGCCAACTATAGCAAATAAACTATTATTTTTCAAAACTCTTTCTAAATATTTTACAGATTCTTTTTGTGAAGGAACCTTTAACATATAAGTCATATTAAAATCTTCCTTTATACCTATTAAAGAATCATCTGTTCCTCTATATGAAATATATACCAAATCACCACCCAAAAAAAATGTTATAGCAGCAAATTGCTTTTCAATAGAACTATCAAGTATACTAATATAATTACCAACTACTAATGAAGAATATCTATTACTAAAAGACATTAATTGAAATAATTTATATATATTTTTATTCCTAACTTTTATTTTGTTATCTAAAAATTTTTTATATAAATCTTTTACCATAATTTTATCTTTAAATGATAAAATGCCATCAAAATTTATATAAGAAAAGCAAGACATTATCAAATTATCAACTTCATTAAACGGTTTTTCTTCAAAAGTTACATTATATTTAATGACATAATTAAAAATAGAAGACATAATAACACCTCAAATATATTCTAACACACTACTAAAAATATTAATAATAACTTTTAAAATAAAAAAGTCACTCAAATGAATGACTTATTTATTAGATATAATTTCACAAATTAAATTACTAATTTCAGTTGGATTATCAATAGGCAATCCTTCAATTAGCCTTGCTTGCGAATATAAAATTTTAGTATATTTTTTTAATTCTTCTTTATCAGTATTATATAAATTTTTCAATTTATCAACTATAGGATGTTTTTCATTAATTTCTAAAATTGTTTCGGCTTTTACCTTTTCATCAGTAGGCATAGCATTTATTACTTTTTCCATCTCTATTGATACTTGCCCTTCACTAGTTAAACAAACTGGATGATTTTTTAATCTCTTAGTAAATCTAATATCTTTTACTTGATCTTTTAATGTTTCTTTCATAATACTAAACATTTCTTTATTATCTTCATTATTTTTCTTCAATTCCTCTTTTTCTTCCTCTGTTTCTAAGTCCATGTTTTCACTTGAAATATTAACAAATTGTTTCTTATCATATTCCATAAGTACTTGAAGAGCAAATTCATCAACATATTCTGTTAAATATAATATTTCAATACCTTTGTCCTTGACAGCTTCAACTTGTGGTAATAAATCTATTTTATCTACCGTTTCACCACACGCATAATAAATTTTTTCTTGTTTTTCTTTCATTCTTGAAACATATTCTTTTAAAGTAACAAGTTTTTTCTCAGTAGAAGAATAAAACATTATTAAATCTTTAAGAGTATCTTTATTAACTCCATAGCCATTATATATTCCAAATTTTAATTGCATCCCAAAAATTTTAAAAAACTTTTCATATTCTTCTCTTGATTCAGAAAGCATATTTTCCAATTCTTTTCTTATCTTTGATTCAATACTTTTAGCAATTATGCTAACCTGCTTATTTTGTTGAAGTATTTCACGAGAAATATTAAGAGAAACATCTGGAGTATCTATAATACCTTTTACAAAACTAAAATAGTCTGGTAATAACTCTGAACATTTATCCATTATTAAGACACCATTAGAATATAATTCAAGACCTTTTTCATAATCTTTAGTATAAAAATCAAATGGAGCTTTACTTGGAATAAATAATAATGCATTATAACTACATTGACCTTCAACATTACTATTTATAATTCGTAAAGGCTTTTCATAGTCATAAAACTTATCCATGTAAAATCTTTCATATTCTTCATCTTTAACTTCTTTTTTATCTTTTTTCCAAAGTGGAATCATACTATTGATAGTTTCTTCATGAACATGAGTTTCATATTCATCTTTCGTTCCTTCTTTTAAATCTTTATGTTCAATATCAATTTTAATTGGATATTTAATATAGTCAGAATATTTCTTTACAAGTCCTTCTATTGTAAAAGTATCAAGATATTTTGAATATTCTTCATTATCATCATCATTTTTCAAATGAACAATAACACTTGTACCATATTGATCTTTTTGACATTCTTCTATAGTGTAACCACTAGCACCTTCACTTTCCCAAATATAAGCTTTTTCATCACCATACTTTTTACTAATAACTTCTATTTTATCACTAACCATAAAAGCAGAATAAAAACCAACTCCAAATTGCCCAATAATTTCCATGTCTTTTTTCTTATTTTCTTCTTTAAATAATAAAGTTCCACTTTGAGCAATAGTACCAAGATTTTCTTCTAATTCTAAAGAACTCATACCACAACCATTATCAGTTACAGTTAAAGTTCTATTTTCCTTATCTAAATCTATTTTTATGAAGAAATCTTCTTTATCTAATTTTACTTTTCGATCTGTTAAGGAACGATAATAAAGTTTATCAATTGCATCACTAGCATTAGAAATAAGTTCTCTTAAAAATATCTCTTTATTTGAATAAATAGAATTAATCATTAAATCTAATAACTTTTTAGATTCTGCTTTAAATTGTTTTTTCTTCATATAACGCCTCTTTCTGTTGAATAACAACAAATAAATATTAGCACCTTTTTTAGCACTTGTCAATATCGTTTGCTAATCAATAGTAATAAAAAAATCTTAATAAAACTTAAGATTAATTTACTATAGTATATTTAGTTTTTGGTATAAATCTTTTTACTTTTGGTTTTTCATTAGATAAACCATTATTTAAAAATTGATTTCGCGTTTCAATAAAAGCTCTTGAAACCATAGGTATACCATTTTCTTCCATATAAGAAAGAATTTGTGTATTATCTTCATCAGTAATAACTCTACCATCAACACTAACTTTAATTTTATAAATTTCATTTAAATTTAAAGGTCTAAAAGAATCTTCAGTAAGTTTCTTTTTATGCATATAATCTAATATTAAAGAGCAATCATTAGGATAAGCATTCCTAAAAAATTCATATAGTCTTAGTAGATAATTATTTTTATTTTTACCGCCAAAATCATTAATTATTTGCTTTACACAATCATTATCTGAAAATGGTAATAATTTTAAAAATTCTACTAAAGTAAATGGCGTTCCATCTTCAGCAATACCAGTTTTTATTCCATTAACTAATTTATCTGTTTTAGAAAGAATATATTCTTTTCTTTTTTCTTTATTTTCTTCAGCTTTTAAACAATATTCATGATATAGTTCAGGATCAAGTGTTTCAATAGCACAAACACAATAATTAAAAGAAGAAAAATCTATACCAAAACGATCTAAAAAAGAAGCAGTATCAAAACTTGAAGAATCTTTTACATATGAATCTAGCAAAAATTTTGCATAACTATAAACTTGAAAATAATCTTGTATTTTAACTAAATATTTAACTTCTTCAACAATACCTTTTTCTTCACAATCTTTATAAACTTCATAAATATCTTTCCATTTTTTCACAAAAGAACCTAAAAAAGGATCTTGTTCATAACCTAAAAATTGAGAAAAAGCCATTGAAAATTCTTTGGAATTTTTATAAATTAAATTAAGTTGATAAATTTTTTCGTACAAAGAACAATCATTATCAAAGACCTCTATTACTTTAGACAAACTTATAGCTTTCAAATACTTATATCTATTATCTCTTTTTACCTCAACTTCACCTTTTAAATAATCAGTTAAATTTTTTATATTAACTGGTACATCAGCAATACTTTTTTTCAACATAAAATTATCCCCCTATTTATATATAATATAAATTATAAAAGCAAAAGCTCTCACAAAATTCGCGTATATTATAATTCAATAAATTAAAAAAGTCAACATTACTATTATAACTTTACTATTATAAAATCATGATATAATTATTAAAGGTGATATTTTCATGAAAGAATTTTTCTTAGATAATAAAATCGAAATGCCATTTATTCTATTTGGCAAAATACATATTATGTGTATATTAATATTAATAATTGGCTTAATAATAATATACAAATTACGTCATAAAATAAAAAAAATTAAAAAAAAGAAAGAAATTAAAATCATTATGTTTTTGATACTTTTTCTTAATATGATAATATATTATGGAAGTTACATATATTATGGCGTATATGATTGGAAAGTACATTTGCCATTACATTTTTGTTTTATAGCTGGTATACTATTCATGACATATTTATTAACTAATAATAGAAAATTATATAAAATAATATTTCCATTAACATTTATTGGCCCATTACCAGCTATTTTTTATCCAGACTTAACCAGTAGCTTAGATTATTTCGTATTTTATCAATATTTTATAAGTCATCATATTTTAATGCTTTTCAGTTACTTTACTTTATATTTAGACAACTTCAATATAACAATTAAAGATACAATTAATACTTTTATATTAGCAAATATAATATTCATAACAATGTTTATATTCAACCAAATATTTCAAACAAATTACATAATGTCTAATAAACTGCCAGATTTTATATTAGAACTATATCCATTTCTAAAAAATATTTGGCCACCTATTATTTTAGAAACAATAGGCATAATAGTATTATTTCTAATATCAATTTTAACAACAATAAAAAATAAAGAAGACAAAAAAGTTCAATATTAAACTATTGAACTTTTTAATTTAACAAATAAATTTGTAAATTTAAATATGCTGCAAAACAAAGCCATAAAATATAAGGAATAAGTAAATAAAAAGAAATTTTATTTTTTCTATAATACAAATAACTCATAAATAAAACTAAAATAATCAATAGTAAAATCCAAAAGAAAGAAAATAAATAGTACTTTAATCCAAAGAACAAAAAAGTCCATAATGAATTAACTAATAATTGAATTAAATATATCATATAATAATCAAAATTATTATATTTAGAATCTGTAACTAAATATAAAGAAATACTCATTAAAATATAAATAATAATCCAAGCAATTGGAAATATAAATGCTGGTGGAGATAGCTTTGGTTTTACTAATTCTTTGTATATATCCATAGAAACAAAAAAACTAAAAAAACTACCAATTATAATTGTCAATACTATTATAATAATTAATTTTTTAAAATTTATCTTCATATTATATTAATATGTAACTTTAACTTTTTTTATGCAAAAAAAAATAGCAATTGCTATTTATAACCAAATGGTGACTCGTATGGGGTTCGGACCCATGAATACTGCCTTGAGAGGGCAGCGTGTTAAACCACTTCACCAACGAGCCATAAGAATATGTTAACATATTCATTATTAAATTTCAATACATATGTATTAAACCATTATAATTTTTCAATTCTAGTCAAATAATAATTATTACTACTATCTTTATTAAATACATATTTATATTTTAAGAATTTTTCTTTATTAAACATGTTATCTTTACTAGTAGAAATTATTGGTGAATCTTTATCAAAACCATAATGATAATTTAAAAAATAGTTTCCACTAGCATCAAAAGAATAACTGACATAATAAACTATTTCAGTTATCACTATATTACCATTATTATTCTCTACTTCATATAACTCTGACTCAATATAATCATCACCAAACTCTATACCACTGCATCTATTATTAGTAACTTTGTATAAATTATTAGAGCTATCATATTCAATAACTAAACCATCATCATATTTTCTATATAAAACATCATCATATTTAATAGAACCAAAAATACTTTTTATTTCATTATCGACATCAGACTTTAAAATATTAATATTATTATTACACATGTCCATAAAACTATCTTTTTCTAAATTAATTATTGCTAAAAAGACAGCTAGCTCACTATTAACATTTTTATTAAAATCTATCCCTGTAATATAATAATTATTAAAAAATTCTTTACCAAAATTAGTTTCTATAAATTTAAAATTAACTTTTTCGTATAATTTCTGTCCAATACTATCTAAATCTATTTTTATCTCTTCATACTGATTTTTTTCATTTTCAAGTATTTCATCATAATTAACTTCAGAGAATCCTTTATTAGTAATAATATTATATCTAATTATATAAAGTATTAAAAATAGTACTAATAAACCAAACAAAGCTTTAAAAAAGCCTTTTGCTATATCACTCATATATTCCTCTATTCTAATAAAAATTTATAAAATTATTTTATCATAAATTTAAAAAAAATAAATTAATTTTTCATTTCTTCCTTTATCCAAGACATAATTATTAAAACAATATAATCAATTTCATTTTTATTTAATTGTTTATTTTTTTCTATTTTATGCCATTTATAAAGACAACTTCTACAACACGTTGCTGTAGCATGCTGAGCAATAAATACGGGATGCCCACGCATAGGCGTTTGCTTTCCATCATTAACTATTATTTTTGGAGATAATCTTTTGTTTATAAAATCATAAGCATGAGATTCTATTGTTTCTATACCTTTTTCATATATATATTGTTTATCTTTTAATTTCAAATAAAAACTACTCCTAAACTTAGACTTTTTTAATGAATTTAATTTATTATTAATAAACAGATTATCCATTAAAATCACCATTATTTTTAATTTGTAACATTTTAGTAACAGACATATTGCTAAAATCTAAATTTAAAATACTTCGTTTATAATCAGCAAAACTCTGCTTTTGAATATCTTCTACTTTATCTATCCTATCACAATTAAATTTTATAATATTCTCAATAAAGGGATTAACGGTATTAAACAAACTATCTTCTCTCATTATTATATTTATAATACTTTTTCTTTTTCGACGTTCAAAATCTTTTCTATTAACATTCTTTTTTCTCATTGCATCATTAATTATCGTAATAAATTTATCATGATTATTAGTATACGTACCAATTTTTAAAACAAAAAAATCATCTATTTTAGAACAAGAATAATCAATATCATACAAACAAATTTTAGAAGATACTAAATAATTATATACTTTAGAAGCAGAATCAAATAAAAACGATAAAAAATATTCTAAATAAAAATCAAGTTTTAACCTTTCCTCATTACTTAAATTTTTTATATTTATTTTATAATTTAAACGTACATAATCCAAATGTATATTTTTAAAAATACATTTTTCTTTTAAAAGAACACTATTATTTTCTACTATTTTAGGAATATTATATTCTATTATCTTTTTATCAAAATTACTATAGACGTCTTTTATAATTTTTTCTATTTCACGTATTTTAAAATTACCTGATACTATAAGCATTTGATTTTGTATTTGATAAAAAATGTCATAACAAAATTTAACCATATCATAATTTATAGTTTTAATATCCGCTACTTCACCTAGAATATTAGGATACTTAATATTTTTAAAAAGGCATTCATAGTCTATCTTTTCTAAATCTCTAAAATTACTATCTTTTGACATCATTTTTTCTTTAATAATTGCTTTCTTTGTTTCCTCAATATCATTTATAGAAAAATTAACATTATTAACTATATTTATTAATTTTTCTAAATCACTTTTAAAGTTATTAATTGAATCAATAAAATATTCTGTAACATCGCGTGATGTATATCCATTCATATTAGTATTTTCCTTATTAAACATAACTAATGCATTACCATATTTACTATTTTCAATCAAAAGATGTTCAATAAAATGAGCCATTCCATCACATATAGAATAACATTTATTATTCACAATTACCTCTTTATTTTTTCCTCCAAACATAACAAACAAACTAGCAAGTGCACAGTGTCTAGAAGTATCTTGATATAAAACTACTTTAGGTCCACTATTTAACTTATATATTTTTATTTTTTTCATTAAAATCACCCTTATAAAAATAAACAGTATCAAGAACTAATCGATTTATAAAATCAATAGTTAAATCTAAATCCAGATTTGAATATTTCTCTATCAACTTTTCAATAGTAAAACCAAATTTAAATTTATATTTAATAAAATCATCTAATTTTTTGTTTTTATTATCTTTTTTCCGTATAACAGAATATTTTAATGATTCTAATACCCTATAAATTTCCTTCCTTAAAATTTCTTTATTCTTTAACATATCAATAAGATTTTTAATTTTATCTAACACAATGTCGCTAGAATTATTATTAATATAAGTTTCAATAACAAGAAGACCAGATATTGAATCACACCAAGTAGAACAACTATACACTAGTCCACTATCAACCCTTAAAGTCTTAAAAATTAAGCTTTCAGCGCCAATACCTAGAATATTTTTTATTAAATTCAAATATATTAAATCATTATTATTCATTTTTTTTACTTTATAAGCAACATATAAAATTGACTGATTATATTTTGAATTTTCTATAACATATTTACACTTTTCTCTTGGAAACAAGAAATTATAATAGTCGATATTTAATTTTACTTTTTCGTTTTTTATATTAACATACTTTTTTATTAAAGAAACAATACTCTTATCTACATCACCATAAACCATAATTATTGGTTTATTATTAATGATCAGTTCATTATAAACATCATATAATTCATATTCATTTGCATTTTTTATTAAATCTAAATTATTATATATATTATCTTTTAAAATTCCTTTATCATCAACTAAATTTAAAAATTTTTGATAAGATTCAGAATAAACATTTTTTAAACTCATTAAAATATCTTCTTTTAAAAAAGTTCTTTCTCTTTCAAATACTTTTTTATTAAACTTATTTCCTACTATATTAGGTTTATAAATTGTATTAATAAAAAAAGAAAAAGCTCTTTCTAAATCATAATTCTTGATAACCTTAGGATTTGGAACAGTAAGTCTAAATTCTAAATATAAATTATTATTTAAAATTTTATTTGTTAAAGATTCACTTATAATCATTAAATCTTCCCATTTTCTTTTATACAGTTTTTCATTCTTATATAAAAAAGAACTATTTAATAAAATTTGTTTTAAAAGTAATAAGTAAAACATATATTCTTTTTTATACAAAGCTGGAAAAATAAAAAAGAAATCTATTGTAGAATATTTATTTTTTATTATATATGGTTCTCTTTTTAAAGTTATTAATTCTTTATTCATAATATACTCCATTTAACATAACTATTATAACATAATTATGTTTACATTAAAAAATATCAATACTAAAATTGATATCTAACAATTTAATTAATTAAATTTTTCTAACTAATCTAATCCCTTCATTAAAATTACAACTTTTTGAACATTCAAAATCTGGAAAAGTACATCTTGCACCATAAGTATACTGTTTAATATCATCGGCAAGTGGATTCTTTGACTCTTCTAATGCTTTTTGATATTTTAACAAAGTATCTCTAGTTTGCAACATTATTTCAAGTTGAGCAGCACTACATAATCTTTCTTTACATTTCAAAATAAAATTATCATATGTACCTAGTTCACTAATTTTTACAAGTTCTCCTTGTGGATTAACATAGCCTACACTATTAATGTCTTCAAGCCATTCAGCAACTAACATCGGATCATCTTCAATAATTGGTGGAATAAAATATTTTTTATCATCATTCATTTCCATTTGATAATCTAGTGTTCTATGTCTTTGAGCTTGGGCAAGAGAAGAAAAAGAACCATCATACAAAGTAGAATAAACAGAACCAAAATATTCTTCTCTATCATCTAAATTCTTACCAAATAAAGAAAGTTTTCTATGTTTAGCATTTTTCATTAACCTATCATCTAAAATATTTAAGCCATCAAGATTTTCTAATAACTGATTAATCGATAATGCTAATTTTTTATTAAATTCCAAATTCATATCAAGAGAATTAATATAATCTTGTAACCAAGAAGCAAGATAATTTATTTGCCTTAATGAAGTGGTATAAATCATTTGTGTTGGCATAAATACAGTAACTAAATACCTAGCATTTTCTTGTGCTAATTTTTGTATCTTAGAATCACTATATATATTTCCATATTTTTCTTTTATCTTAGCCTTAAATAAACATATCCATTTATTATATAATCTTGCTTCATCTTCTGTAATAATTGAATCATCTTTTCTTTCAATCTCAGTATAACGGGCTGATTTTTCACTTGTCGTATATTGACTTTCATTATTAAGTACCATTGCTAAAATTTTAGGTATATTTTGTAAATTTAAACTAATAGATATATGATCATAAACACTATGATGTCCATTATTTAAAGTCATATTAACTCTACGTAATGTTTTTTCTTCAGGTTCATTTTCAAGATGAGAAAAACCTTCTTTATCATAACACACACCTGCTATTTTCCCAGATAACTTAATTGCTTCATCTTTATCAAAAGTCCCATTTGATTTTAAAAATTGATTTGGTAAAATACCAACTTTAACTTTTTCCATTTATACCTCCTGATTAATATTTAACATTTTAAACTTTTATTTCTATAATCTAATTATATATTAATTCTAATACCCAAGCAATAAATTTATAGTCTCATTAATAAATAAAAAAATAACTATCTTAACATCGTTTTTTTAGAAAATTATTTAATCTAATATTTTATTACTAGATTAAAACTATCATCTTGTTGTCTTAATTAGACAGAAAGAATAAATTTATAAATAATATACTTTTTTTTACTTAGTTTTTTTTGTTAAAATAGATTTATAAAAATGATTAGGATGTAATAAAATGAAAAAAATGTATAAAGAATATTTATTAAAAAATCATAATTTTGATAAGAAAACAATGTTAGGAATATTTAGTTTAATAGTTGTAATATCAGGTATTTTTGGTTGGTGTTACGAAGTTATATTTTATTATTTCAATAGTGGTATGAAAGAAATATATTTTCGAGGAGGTAATTTTCTTCCTTGGATAAATATTTATGCAATAGGAGCTATTATAATTTATTTATTAACTTATAATAAAAGAAGAAATCCCCTATTAGTATTCTTAACTAGTATGATATCTACTGGTATACTTGAATATTTTGCTGGTTATTTTATGGAATATATTATGGGAATAAAATGTTGGGACTATAGTAAAGAAATATTAAGCTTCTTTAACATTAACGGATATGTCTGTCTAAGGAGCATTTTAGTATTTAGTGTATCTGGTTTATTACTAATATATTTAGTAGTACCATTTTGCTTCTATTTAGCAAAAAAAATGAAAAAGAAATACTTCTTAATCCTAAGTTATAGTCTTTGTTCTATCTTTTTATTCGATGAGTTATATAACTTATTATTTGCCAGAATTCTATCTTTGCCTAGAGCAAGCGATATATATAAAAAATTAGGCTTAAAATATTTATATTTTAAATGATTTATGAAAACTTTTTTAATTAACTAACAAAAAAATATCATCTATAACATTAAATGATATTTTTTAAACTATTAAAAATATTACAAATTATTTAATCTTTATTACTTTACCAGAATCTATTTCATAAACTTCATCAGCTAAAAAATCAATATCTTCTTTAATATGTGAAGCAATTATTATTAATTTTCCTTTTTCCTTTTCTTCTTTTAAAATTTCTCTAATTTTTTCAGCCGTTAATTTTTCAATACCGTTTAATGGTTCATCTAATATAATAATATCAGGGTTTTCCATCAAAACTTGAGCTATTCCTAACTTTTGTTTTGTTCCTAAAGAATATTTTGCATAAATCTTATCCTTTTCAGAAGAAAGATTCAGCTTGTCAATAATACGTAAAATATCATTATCATCAATTCTATTTTGAATAGATGCAAGTAATTTTAAATTTTCAAACCCAGTTAAATCAGGTAAAAACGAAGGCTTTTCAATTAAAGCTCGAGCGTTTGGTAAAAATTCAAAATTTTTCATATAATCTTTACCATCTAAAAGAACTTCCCCACTACTAGGAACATAATAACCACAAATTATTTTAAGTAATACACTTTTACCACTACCATTTCTACCTATAATGCCATAAATTTTTCCAGATGTTAAAGACAAATTAACATTATCAAGAACCATATTATTATCAAAACTTTTACTTAAATTTTTAATTTCTAAAATCATATCAATTACTCCTCAATTTTTCTATCATTTTTTTATGAAATTTTTTTGTTATTAAAAATATAGCTACTATAATAATTAACAATATCAATAGTAAAAACAAAATATACTTATGTAAGTTATAAACATTTTTGGGAATTACCAAGAAAAGAAATACACCGACTATGTAATAAATAAAAATATTATTAGCTCTATAAAATAAAATATAAAGAAATAAATAAGAAAACTCAATCGATAAAGTATAAACAATATCAATAACTATTAAATTAACCAGTTCTATATTCCAAGAAATCGTTGAAAGCAAATACAAGCAAAAAAATAAGCTTAAATATTCTAATAATTTTAGGACAATTGTCACAATTATTACAAAAGAAAATTTTGTAAACATCCATTTAAAAATTTTAATTCTCATAAAAAGATTATCAAGCTCATAATTCAAATCTTTAATAAACAAATCAAGTATTAAAAAAATAAAAACGATATTATTAAATAAAAAAATAATATACTGAATAATACTAAATTCATCTTTTAAAATATTAGTAGCATTAGAAAACATTATTTTTTCAAGAGAAGGTATTTCTTCTGTTAAATGTAAAGTAAGTGATATTACATTTATTAAAAGAAATAAAAGAAGTAATTTAATTTTATTTTTTTTTAAATAATTAAAATCATTTTTTAGTATAAAATTCATCCGATATCAAGCTTCCTTCTCTTTAATAAATAAAAATATAAAAATATTATTACAGTTATTACAAGAATAATAATAAATATTGATATTAATATATCTCTATTAAAACTTAAATACAATTTATCGTTAAATCCAAAAAGTTTTTCAATTATTAATAAAAGTAAAATAAACAACTGAAATATATACATTTTAATAGTACCAAAATTCAGATAAATAAAAAGTGAAATAATATTAATGAAAAAAAGAACCACAAAATATCTCCCTAAATAATAAATAGCATATATCCAAGTATCAATATCATATAATAAAATTATATCTTTTTTTGTAGTTACAAAATTACTTATAATAACTAAAGGAAAATAAATTATTCCAAAAAGCATAATATTAAATAAATACATAACAAAATTCATAAATACTAAATTATAAATATATATTTTTTTACTTTTTAATCTTAAAACAACATCTTTAAATTGATTATTAAAAGTTTCAATAACATGAACTGTCGTAATAAATGATACTACGAAAAATAACACATTAAAATAATTAAATTGAAAAGAAAGTAATATTGATCTCCAAATATTATCAATATTCAAACCTAAGATAAAATGACCGTACAAAGCTAAAACAACTAACAATAAATAAATAATTTTATACTTATCACTTTTTATTAAATAACTAAACATCTGTTTTGTTTGCATAATAATACCTCTAAGCACTTATAAAATCCGAAGATATAATAATCTTTTCTTTATTTCTATAAAATAAATACAATAAATAAAATGAAAGAATAATAAGAAGAACAAGTTCTGGTATAACCCATAAATAATTAGAATTAGTATGAAATACCCAAAAACCAGTAATTGTAAAAAATTCATAAGAAATATCCAAACCTAATATTCTTCTTAATATTATAGCAAATAAAATAATATAGTAAAACATATTAAATATAAAAAAGTATAAATAACCTTTCAATATCACAAGAACAGTATTTTTGTTTGTTAACAAAGCAAGTAAAGATAAATTAACACAAAAAATATTAAATAAATATTGAATAATAATTACAGTAACAAAATAAAAGTAAAAATTAGATATAAACCATTCACTATAAAGATTTGTTGAATCAATAATTTCAAAATTAGTTAATATTCCCATAAATAAAAAAACAATAAAAAGTGAAATTGGTGTTATTAAAGGGATAAAAATAGTTCTCTTATACACTTCCTTTAATAATGTTTTATATTTCATTCTTTGTAAATAATATTTAAAATATCCAGTGGAAATAAAACTATGTATAGTTCCTAAAGTTGCAAGTGAAATGATAAGTGGTGATAAAAATTGTAAAGCATGATAAGGATAATCAACAATGATATTAGTATAAAGATTGATAAATCCAGACTTCTTAACCTTTCCCATAAAAGTATTATCTGGATTATTTATATATTCTTCTAAATCCCAACCATATTTTGTAAATCCAGTACAAACTTCAGATTCCATATCTTGATTTTCATAACAAATTTTTTTAATTTTATCATAATCAAAATAACGATTCACTAAAAAAAAGTTATATATGGAAAAAATTGTTATAAAAATAACAATTATATAAGCAACTATTATATATTTATTTCTTTTAAAAAACAATTTTTTCAAACTTCCCAACCTCCATAATATTTAACAGTTGTTAAAGTACTTTTCGTGGCCATTAGCCATAACTGATAAGATCCTAATGTCTTACTACTATTACCAAAATAAACATTTATACCAGTAGGTAACTCATAATAATCAGTAACACCAGCACCAGCAGTTTGACCATAAAGTTTTCCCTGAATATTTCTATCATCGCCAGATAAATTGTCAGTAGCTTCTATTTTCCAAGCATATTGTTCATCATTGGTCATTTTTTCTCTTGACATAGTTGCATATCTACCACGAAATGATGGCAAATCAACACCATTTATATAAACAAAAAGAGCATCACTTACAAACAATTTAAATCCAATACAAAAAAATAATATAATAACAGAATACTTAATATATTTCATATAATCACCTCCTTCTAAATTACTAATAATTTAATTATTTATAAAATATATTATAATTAATTATTTCCATAATTAAAAAAATTCCTCGAATGGTAGATTTATGGCATTAAATAATATCTAACTAATAAAATAATATATAAAATTGTTTTTTTTACATCAATTATACTAATAAGCTTAAATATAAATATATAAAATACAAAAAGATTTTGAATATTTATTTTTAAAATAAATAGGGGTTAATGATTATTGTAATCAATCTTTTTTCATAAAAAATTACTTGTTCTAAGCAAAAAATGTATCTTGTTATAAATTTTTCAAAGACATTTCAAATCAATATAGACCCTATCACAGATAGATACTAACCACCTAAAAGATAAGATTCGTCATCTCAAGTACAACTGAATTATACTACACATTTTTTAATAATAGGACAACTTTATAACATATTTTTAACATTTATATAACAAACTTTTATTTCTACCTTTTTTTATTTGTATTTTGTGTTAATGTCATATCATTTATCATACTTTCTACAATTTCAATTTCTTCTCGTGTTATTGCTACTTGTTCATTTCTACGTAATCTCTTTTTAATAGAAAATAACTTCATAAATATAAATTGTGAAAAGTTTTGAAACTTTTCTTTATCAAATTGATTTAAAAAATTCATATAATTTCCACTAATATAAAGTTCTTTCAAACTTTCCTTAAATCTACTATAAAATGGCATTAATAATGGAAAAGCATTGTCTTGCCAAGAAGTAGTATAAACAACATTCATTCCTAAGGTTTTCAATTCGTTAATAATATCAAACGTCATTAATTGATTAATCACTTCATTCATAGCATCATTTTCTAAAACAACACCATCCCCTTTTCCCATTTCATAAGATAGTCCGTTAATGACCATATATGGAGATAATGAGATAATATGAGAACCAATCATATGATTCATTTCATGAATTATATGACTGATATCATAGTTTTGAGGTAAAACTAATAAATTCAGCTCATTAATATATGCACTTTGTGTAAAAACTTCAATTTTTCTTTTCGATAAAAAATATTCAAGTTTATCCATAGATAAATTTGTAACAATATGAGACAACATATCTTTGTCTTCTTTTAAGCATGTTGAGTCATACCAAATAATATTAGCATTTTTAACTTTATCTATAATGTATTTAGAATTACTTTCATTATAAAAATTAATAAAACCAGAAATAAACATATTTTTATCGTTTTCAAACCTATCAATTATTTTTAGCATCATTTTACTCCTATTTAATTCATATTATACAACATTTTAAATTTAATAAAAATAAAAAGTCTCGAAATAATCGAGACCATTACTTGAAAATTCAGCCCATCTGGAGTACATACTCAAGCGAGACAAAAATAAACCGAACCATAATGGTTCGGATATAAACTTTCTGGTGCCATAGTGGTACACGTTTGGAAATTTTTATTAAGGTTAATTTCTAATACAAGTATATCACATAACATTGAAC
>CALVJN010000002.1 GCA_944332205.1 uncultured Bacilli bacterium
CAAAAGAAAAAATTGACAAATATTTAATGTTTGTTAAAATTATATTAAATGGTGCGGTTGAAATTACAATTAAAAAACCACATTTTTATAAAAATGTGGTTTTAATTTCTCTATAAATATTTTATTTATAACTTATTTTCTCTAAAACTTTTTGATGACTTTCACTATTTAAATAACTACTAGGCAAATAAACATTATAATTTTCTTCTATATTTTCATACTTTAATTTTAATATTTTTCTTACTGATTGATCAATTCTTTCTTCAGTAATTATTCCTTCATCAACTGCTTTTTTTATAGCTTTTAAACACTCTCTAGATGAAGATGGCATTAATAATATATCTACTCCTGCTTCTACTGCTTTAACATATATTTCATCTGATGAATAATAATTTGTTAAAGCTTTCATATTTAAAGCATCTGTTGTTATAATTCCATCATAATTTAATTCATTTTTTAAAAAATCTGTAATAAGTATTTTGGATAATGATGCTGGAGTGTTATCTCCAGTAATACTTGGTACTGCCAAATGTCCTATCATTATAACTTTTGCACCATTGTTTATAGCATTTATAAAAGGAATTAATTCAAGATTATAAAGTTCTTCTTTCGATTTATTTATTATAGGGAGTGAAACGTGTGAATCGGTATAGGTATCTCCGTGTCCTGGAAAATGTTTATACACTGGAACTATACCATTTTCTAATAAACTGTTTGCTAGTGCTAGCCCCATTCTACTTACTATTTCGCTATTACTTCCGAAAGATCTTTTTCCTATAACAGTATTATTAGGATTAGATAATATATCAATAGACGGTGTAAAATCCATATTTATTCCAAAAACTCTTAATTCTTCAGCTATTACTTGCCCAACTTCTTTAGCAATTAATTCATTATCTGTTAATCCTACATTATACATATATGGTATATTAGAAACTTCTTTATCTTGTAATGCTAACAGTCTTTGAACATTCCCCCCTTCTTGATCTATTGATATAAACATTGGAATATTCGACATATCTTTTATTTCTTTTATTAATTTTAAAGTAGCATCATAGGTTGTTATATTTTCCTTAAATAAAATAAATCCACCTGGTTTTACTGTTTCTAAAGCACTTTTCAAAGTATTATCCATTTTAGGTGCAGTATAAAAAACTATCATCATTTGCCCTATTTTTTCTTCTAGTGTCATGTTTTCAAGTGTATATTCTATTTTTTTGCTTATATCATCCATATTATTGATGTTTTTTTCTCTATTCTGGCAACCACAAATTAAAAATAACATAATACAAATTAATAGTAAAAAAATTTTCTTCATAATAAGCTCCTAAATTATTTATTATTAGCATTTTACTTTGTAAATTCTTTAATCTTTAATTCAAGAAATTTATCACATTTTTTTAAAAAATCTTGTAAAAAACAACTATTTATATTGTAATCTTGATCAGCAGGAGTATTTATATCAAAAATTGTTAAAAACTCAACATTATTATAAAAATCTGTTAAATGTCTTTCCCAAAAATTTACTTTAACTGAATCAATCAATTGCTCTTCATACCATGCTATTTGAAAATCATTACATATTTTATTTTTTTCTTTAATCATTTTATCTTTAAAGAATTCTCTTTCTTTTTTTGTTTGATAATAAGAAGAAACATACCCCATTCTATTAAAATTTAATTCGTTATCCTCCAGAAAAGAAACAATATCAATAAGTAAATCGGCGATATCATTTTTATTTTTTTCTAAAAATGTAAACGAAACATCATTAATAGTTATCGTCATGTTTAAAATTCCTTGATTAAAAATAATTAATGGTTGATTATCTTTTGTATAATTATTTGGTAATATTATTGGCAAACCTAAATTATTAAATTTTTGATTAATTTTAGCTCCTAATTGTGTTGGATTATATTCAGTATTTTTTTTTAAAAATAAGACTATTTGCTTTTCATTTTTCAACTATCTACGACCTCCATTGTACTCTTGAGGCCCCTTTTCAAACCATTCTTTAGCTTTCTTATAACTTAATTGATATTTTCCATCTACAATCAAAGCCCCCATCGATTTAAATACTATTTTGGCGTTGTCATTTTCACTCCAAATTCTACCTTTGAAATCATTATCAGGATTAGAATTATTTAACAATGCCTCTACTAAAAATCTAAATGTTTTCCCATCATGTTGATATGAGTCTATAATTTGGAAATCATTTATATAATTTTCTTTTTCTTCTAATGACACAATTGTAAAACCAATTAAATTTCCATTTTCTACACAAATTAAATATTTATTTTTATCATTTTTTAATAAACTATTTATCCAATTTTCTTTATATTCTGTAGAATTATTGGCTTTGTTAAAATGTCTTTTCCCTTGTGCTATTTTGTTCGAATTATATAAATACATACTAAATAGGATTTCTAGTTCTTGTTTAGTTATATCATTATTATTTTTACATATTAATTCCATATTCTCTCTCCTTTATTTATTGTTATTCTAATGGGATTAATTGCATTACTGTTTCATTTTCACTGCCAAAAGATGAGATTGTTACTTCGCCATTTAACATTAAATGATGTTGCCCCTCTAGTGCATAGCTTACATCAAATCCTGCTTCAATTCTAGCATTTTGATATGCCAAACTTACTTGTTCCATATCCAATGGATTATCCATATTTACAGTAGTAGACTCACCATTTACAACGAATGAAGCATAATCTTCTTCTACTGGAGAAGTATCAAACTCAACAACTTCATTATGTTTATCTGTATATGTTTCTCGCTGATAAAGATCACCATTTTCATCACGGTAAACCTCTATCATTGTCCCATCTTCCTTAGTTACGCTTCCACAGGAAGGGTCATCTTTATTTCTTGTTATTGTAATGATTTGTTCTACTTGGTTCCCGGAGCCATCATCCATAACTACTCTTTGAGTAAGTGTTATTTCTGATGAATTATCAGACTCTACATAATCCACGCCAACATCTAATCCAGACCATGAATTTCTATAATCAGCTACATGATCAGTAGTTCTTGTTAGAAGAGGAGCACCTTCTTGTGTTACTATTAACTCTTCTCTTTCAACTCTTCCATTTTCTATAATTCCTTTATTTTCAAAGTCAAACTGTTCTCCAACTGAAGTAGTTATTATTCCTTCGTCTACAACTTCTCCATTTAAATGTTCACCATCAGTACCAAACTCTCCTGTTCTTGTTTCACTACCTTCAACTGAAGTACCATCCTCATATGTTTCTTCGTACTCTCTTGTCGATTTTCCTTTTCCATCTGGTCCAACATCATAATCAGTACTGCTTTTTTCTTCTTTTGGTTTAACTTCTTGATCAAGATATGCTACCTCTTGAATTTCTCCTCTTTCTATTGCAGCTGTTTTAGCTATTTCAATTTCTTCAACAGTAGTTGGTTCTTCGTATTTTTTAATGTACTGTGAAATATTTGGTGACCCATTTTCATCATATGTAATAACACCAGTTTGAACTACTTCTCCTGTTGGACTTAATATATAGTATGTTTCTTTAATTATATTACCATTAGCATCTTTAACTGTAGTACCTCGAATAGAATATTGCTCGTCGTATCCAAAATAACTTAAGTCTCTCTTTCCCTCGTATGTGTCTGTTGTTCCTACTGATGTTGCAAGAGCACCAATTGAGGTTTCACTTCCAATTGGAGTTAATAAATTTTTTAATAAATTAATTGCTTCATTTGATGATGTTTCATAACTCATTATTTCTTCATTTAATGTATTTAGTATTCCCGATAACCTGCTTTCATCGTTTACCCAAATTGTATAATTGGAATTATAGTGTTCTTCCCCAGTTTCTTTATCATATATGTACTCTTCTGGACAATCTCCAAGTTTATTATACTCGTCAACGGTTCTATTGTGCTCATCAACTTTTTCATCATATGATTTTAATAGTGTTATTAATTTTGCCAAATTAGTACCTGCTGATATTATTATTTGATCTGCAGGAGATTTACACGATAAAATCATATCATCTATACCTGTTTTTGCTGTACCATTTAATTCAAGTTCGATATCATCATCCCAAGTATCACCAATTCCAAAGTCATCTATTACTGTATCAATACCACTTTTTAAATTATCATAAGATAAATTTGATCTTTCAGCTATAGTTGTTGCTGCACTAGTATCGCAATCTTTTATTACTGCATAAATTGCTACTAAGCTTTCATTTTTAGTTATTTTCGCTTTCATATTATTCACCTATTAATATACAGCTATATTTGCATTTTCTTGCATTTTTTTATTAATCAACGCATCCATTTGTTTATAACTATCCAAAACTTTTTCAATAAAAGCTATGTTGGATTCTAAAGTGTCATATATGCTTTGAAATTCATTTGTGTAATTAGTTAATGCAATGTATGCCTTCGTACCAGAACTTCCTGACCAGTAATTAATCATGTTCGAACAATCATTTTTTATAGAATTCAATGCATCTTCCATATTTTTCTTTTGCTCCCTTAGTTGAGTTATTTTCATTTGAAGTATATCTGTCTCTATATATATATTACTGTCCATCGTACATTCCTCCTGTCATTGGTGGTATTATCATTTTAGGTTGCTGTGGTAATAAATATTCCTCTTCAATACTCTTCATCTTTTTTACACCGTCTTCTATATGACCTTTGTATTTAGATGAGCTTTTATCAAACATCATACTCCAATCTATTAAATAAGCGGTGTCCTCTTTTAATAAATTCAAATAATTATTCATTGATGTTTTAAAATTTTCTGCGTCTATGCCCCTCCAACATTCTGGTAATGAATTAATTATTTCTTGAAATTTTTTTCTTGCTACTTCAAATTTAATAACATTTTCCTCTGTTCTTTTACCTAAAGCTTTCACTTCAGTCCAATTTACATTTATTTTTCTTTCCATAATGTCACCTACTCAATCCCCATTAATGTACTTAAAATACTCATTGTTGCTTCATTGCTAAATTTAGTTAAATTATTCATAAATACTGAACTTTTTCCTAAGTTTACAACATCACTTTTTATACTAGATATATTTCCAAGAAGAGATTCAATATTAGAACTTTTTGATGCCGATGCAGTGTCAATAAAATTTCTAATAATAGATACTTCGCCAGAATTCATATCCCCAATATTATTTCCATCATAAACATCAAGTAATGCTGATCCCATGTTATCGTTTGTTAAATTTCCTAAATAATTTGGAATATTATTAAAGTTTCTTAAAGAGTCTTTCAATACATTGCTATATTCTGGTCCTCTTAGTAATGTTTCTAAACTTAAGTGATTACTATCAGCTACCATCTGTAAGTATGTTTTAATTACATTTTTCATATCATCGTTCATTCCAACAACTTCTGGTGCCTTGCCACTAAATATATTTAATAATAGTTTTTGACTTATATCTACATCCCCAACTTGAATAAGATTTTTTAAATTCTCTGAAAGGTTAGGACTTGCTAATAAAGCAGATTGAATTTTTAAAGTATAATCTTCTCCTGTTAATAATTTATCAAGAGTCATATTATTGGCATCTGCTAATTTTCCTAACTCACTTGCAACTAATGATAAATCACTCATAGACATATTTGCATATTGTTCTAATTGTTCTTTTGAATTATCAATTAATTGTATCTGTGTTTGTGGTATAGTAGAATCATCTTCTTTAGTACTTTGACTACTTCCGCCACTTCTAGCTCTACTTCTTCCTTCTAAAGCCGCTACTTCTTCTTCTATGCCAGTGTCAACTTGTATTGCATTTTCTACAATTGTTTGTATAGTGTTTTTAACAGTATCTAACGATGATATAAGTTGAATATTGTTGTCATCATATGATTTAACAAAACCATTTTCTAATGCTGCGTCCTTCAATATTTTGAAAAAATTTTCTTCACTTGCCTTTACATATGCATTTTTAAAATTTCCAACTGTTGTATCAAAACTTAATAATATACTATTAATTTGTTCTATATTCATTTTTGTAAAATCTGACATATAATTCACCTCGTATTGTATATATAAATTTATTATACATTATATTTTCTTAAATTTCTTGCTATTTTAATTTTTTTTACGTTTTTTTACAAAATCATATTATAATAAAAAATACAATTAAACTCTTAATTGTATTTTTTATGTACTATATATTTTTATATATATATTTTTTTTTCTTTTTCTTTATTTTTCTTATCTAAAACGTCATTTTTATATAAAATAACCTTGTTACTATTTAAAGTTTTTTTTACGTCAATTAATCGTTGATTTTTTGAACCTCTAAATTTTGCCTCTAAACTTTTTAATTTATAAATAAATCTTCCATCGACTAAAACATCTATTTCTCTTAAAAAATCCATTATAGCTTGATTTTCTTTGCTTTTTTTTAGTAGTTGTTCATAAGTATATCCAGTATAACACCAAATATTTAAATTTATTTTATGGCAATATTTTGCAACTTCTAAACACGCTTCAGGTTGTTCAAAAGGATCACCTCCAGAAAAAGTAATTCCTTCTTCGCAATCTAATGAATTGATTTCTTTTTTTAATTCATCAACATCTTTTAAAAAACCGCCATTATAATCATGGGTTTCTGGATTATGACACATAGGGCAGTTATGCGGACATCCTTGAGTCCAAATAACTGCTCTTAATCCCTCACCATCAACAATACTACCTCTTTGTAATTTGCTTGCTAGTCTAATAAGCATAATTTAAAAGGAATGTTTTACTCGATCATGTTCTTCGGCACGCTTACCATTATTGAATCTATCAACAGTTCCTACAAGATAACCAGTAATTCTTCGAATTCTTTCAAATCCAACTCCTTCTCCTGTAGTTTTCTTCTCTTTTGGTGTTGCTTCAAATTCTAATTCTTTTTTCATTTTACCTCTTCCTTTCTTTTATTTACAATCACATTGTAGTGATGTGATTTTCTCTAAACTTACGCCTTCACCTTCACGACGACCACATTTTGGACATACATCCTTAATTATTCCGACATATCCACAAACTGGATCTCTATCTACTGGATGATTTACAGCACCATAACCAATACCAGCTTCTTTCATTATTCTAATTACTTTTTCAAATGCTTCTATATTTTCCGATGTGTCACCATCTAATTCTATATAAGAAATATGGCCAGCATTAGTAAGTGCATGATATGGGGCTTCTAAAGTTATTTTTTTCTTTATTGTTATTGGAAAATAAACTGGTATATGGAATGAATTTGTATAATAACTTCTATCTGTAACCCCTTTTATTTTTCCATATATTGCTTTATCCATTGCAGTAAATCTTCCAGATAATCCTTCTGCTGGTGTTGCTAAGCAAGTGAAATTCAAATTATATTTTTCGCTGTATTCATCACATTTTTTTCTTATAAATCCAATTATATCTAAACCTAATTTTTGTGCTTTTTCACTTTCACCATGATGCTCTCCGATAAGAGCTTTTAAGCATTCTGCTAATCCAATAAACCCTATACTTAATGTTCCATGTTTTAAAACTCTTCGCAAACGATCATTTGGTTTTAATTTTTCAGAATCTAGCCAAATTCCTTGTCCTAACAAAAATGGAAAATTATAAACTTTTTTGTTACATTGAATCTCAAAACGCTCTAATAATTGATCTTTTACAAGTTCTACTAATTCTCCAAGTTCTTGATAAAATCCTTCTAAATCTGCTTTTTCCCTTTGTTTTGTAGCAATACCATGCTTTAGACCTAATCTAGGTAAATTTATTGATGTAAATGATAAATTTCCTCTTCCCGGTGTCACTGCTTTATCTGAATCAACATGATTGCCTAATACCCTAGTTCGACATCCCATATATCCAACTTCTGTGTTATAATCTCCTTCTTTATAATATTGTAAATTAAATGGTGCATCAATAAACGAAAAATTAGGAAATAACCTTTTTGCGGATACACTACAAGAAAGTTTAAATAAATCATAGTTAGGATCTTCTGGATTATAATTTATACCTTCTTTTACTTTAAATATTGATATAGGAAATATTGGTGTTTCAGAATGACCTAGACCAGCTTCTACTGCTAATAAATAATTTTCAATTACCATTCTTCCTTCAAGTGAAGTATCTGTACCAAAATTAATTGACGAAAATGGTACTTGTGCCCCAGCACGAGAATGCATTGTGTTTAAATTATGTACAAAGGCTTCCATAGCTTGATAAGTAATTCTATTAGTTTTTTTATAAGCTTTGTCTATAGACATTTCAAAAATTCTTTTAACCATGTCATTATCTTTTATGAATTTTTCAAAATATGTATAATTTATTCCAATAGTATCCAATTTATCTATTTCTTTTACTACACTATTCATATTTATATAACTTTCAAATCCTGAATAGTCTAATAAATCAGAAATAGTTTGTTTTAATTGCTTTTTAAAAGTCATTAAGACCCCTGGGGCTAAATAATAATCAAATGCTGGAATACTTTGCCCTCCATGTTGATCGTTCTGATTAGATTGAATTGCAATTGCAGCAAGAGCTGAATAGCTCATTATATCCTTAGGCGAACGTAAATGTCCATGTCCAGTTGAAAATCCATTTTTAAATAGTTTTTCTAAATCTATTTGCATACATGTAGTTGTTCCCATAGGCATAAAATCTAAATCATGAATATGAATATCACCATCATCATGTGCATCAGCAAATCTTTTTTTCATAAGATATGACTTAGCAAATTCTTTTGATACAGTAGATCCATACTGAAGCATAGTTCCCATAGCTGTATCACCATCAACATTAGCATTTTCTCTTTTGGCATCATCTTCATGAGCACTTTTTAATCCTAGCCCTTCAAGTGTTTTTAAAAATTTATGCTTTTTCTTATCATCAAAGAACATTTCTCTTGATTGAGCTCTTCTTTCTCTATAATCTTTAAATGAATGATATACATCTAAATATTCTTTTTTTTGCAATTCTTCTTCTATTAAATCTTGTATTTGTTCAATTTTAATTTTTTCTTCGTCTTTGTATTCTTTTTCTATTCTTGATATAACAGCCTGATAAACTTTTTGAATATCTTTCTCAGTATATACTTTTCCTGTTTCTACATCTATATCATCCGGAATAATAATATTGTCAAAGCCTTTTTTTATGGCAAGAGCTATTTTTGCACCATCAAAATCAACCTTTTTTCCATTTCTTTTTACTACTTTAAGATTTTCAAAAAAAGAATCTTTATCCATTTTAAACTTCACTTCCTTATCTGTCTTTAAGATAATTTTAGGCACAAAAAATATATAAGTCAATGCCATTTTTTTACCAATTCTCAAAAAACCTTATAAAATAAGTTTTTTCTCTAAAAAATTATTTTTTCAAAAAAGTGTAAAGTCTTTTTTTTATGTTTTTTTTATTTTTTATTTTCTTGCTTTAATATCAATTTCTTTATTTTATAAGGGTTTTCACTATTTTGTGATTTTATTTTTTTTATTTTTTTTAAAAAAATTATTAATCATCATTTTTTTGTTTTTTTATTTTTTGTTCTTATTTAATAAAGTTTTTTTACATAAAATTACCTAATAGTTAAAATACTATTAGGTATGTAAAGTTATAATTTTTAGACATTATTTTAACATGTATTTTTACAATAATATTACATATGTTTATTTATTGCTTTTTTACATGTACATCAAGTTGTGGATAAGGGATAGATATTTTATTTTTATCAAACTCTTCTTTTACTTTTTCTTCTAAATTAAATTTTAAATTCCAATAATCATCTGTTTTGACCCACACTCTAGTAGTAAATATAAGAGCACTATCCCCATGTTTAGAAAGTCTAGCAAAAATTTCTTCATCTTTTAGCACGAACTCTTCATTATTTAAAATATTTAATAATATTTTTTTTACTTTATCTACATCACAATCATAACTAACAGAAAAATCTAAATCTAATCTCCTTTTATCTTGTGCAGAATAATTTATAATTGTTTCATTTGATAATGGACCATTTGGTATTACTATTTTTTTATTGTCAGGTGTTTTTAAAATAGTATAAAAAATAGTTATCTCATCAACTGTTCCACTATCGGTATGCGTTTCTATATAATCCCCTACTTTAAATGGTTTAAATACAAGAAGCATAAGTCCCCCAACCATATTTGTGAGTCCACCTTGTAATGCTAGACCTATTGCAAGAGTTGCTGTTCCAAACACTGTAAGCATTGATGTCATTGGTATACCAATGTAGGCCAATGCTGTTATAACTACTAATATTTTTAAAACAATGCTTACAAAGCTATTAATAAATGTTCGAACACTCTTTTCTAGCTTGTTAAACCCTTTCCCTTTGTTTAATACGGTTATGATAAATTTAACAAGTCTAAATCCTATTAATAAAATTAGTATTAAACCAATTATTCTAAAACCTAAATCTACTAATCCTTCTATTATTTTTTCAACAGCCTTTTCCATACTAAATTAACCTCTTTTTCTAAACTTAATCTTTTTAAATATTTCCATAACTATAAGAACAGGTACACTAGCTAAAAATATATATAGAATATCTATCCATGGCATGCTGTTTGTTTTTAGGAAATGACTTAAAACATCTACTTCCATCACAATAATTTGAAGTATAATTGCTCCAAAAATACTAAAAGCAATAAACCAATTTCTAGATATTGGCAATTTAAAAGTTGATATTTTTTCACTACGACAATTAAGTGCATGTAAGTTTTGCATAAATACCATTAACATCATGATATATCCACGGGCTGTATCTACTGGCATATTAATTATTTTTATTAGATATACCCAAACAGCAAAAACAATTAATCCTATCGTAAATCCTGCTAACAATGTTTGCTCTAACATAAGTTTATCAAAAATTGATTCTTTGGGATTACGTGGTTTTTCATTCATAATTTCCTTTTCTTCTCTTTCAAATGATAATGCCATATCTTGTAATCCATCCGTTACTATATTTAGCCATAACAATTGAATTGCAACAAGTGGAACATCTAAATTAAATATTATCGAAAGAGTAAAGAACAATACTTCTGATAAACCGCAAGATAATAATAAATAAACAACTTTTCTTATATTACTATAAGCGTTTCTTCCTTCTTCGATACCTGAAACAATAGACATAAAATTATCATCTAAAATTATCATCTTACCAGTTTCTTTAGCAACATCGGTACCACTACCCATAGCAATTCCTATGTTCGCTGTCTTAATTGCAGGTGCATCATTTACACCATCACCAGTTACAGCAATAAATTCGCCCTGTCTTTTAAACGAATTTACTATTTCTAGTTTTTGAATTGGCGTGACCCTAGTAAATACTTTCTTATTTTTTATAAATTTATCAAATTCTCTATTTCCCTTAGCAAGATATTCTTCTATCTCATTGCCATTAGCAACTTCTTCCTGTGAACTGCTAAGTCCCAACTCTTTAGCAATAGCGAAGGCAGTTAGTGGATGATCACCTGTAATCATAACAACTTTAATACCAGCTTTTTTACATTCCTTTATTGATTCAATAGTTTCTTTTCTAATTGGATCTATAAAAGCCACTAATCCAATAAAAGACAATTTAGGAACATCTTCATCATTTAATATCTCTTTTTTAGGTATATTTTCCAACTCATTCGACTTAGCTAGTGCTATAACTCGATATCCGGATTTAGCTAAATAATCATTTTGCGATTGAATTTTTTCAATATCTAGATTTTCCTTCTTAGAATCAACAATCATACTATCGCAAAAAGATAGAACTTTTTCTAAAGAACCTTTTACAGTACAAAATTTTTCACCTGCTTCTTCATAAAAAACTGCTGAATATTTTTTTTCAGATTCATATGGAATTTTCTTTAGTTCTAAATAATTTTTTTCAACATTAAGTTTTTCTCCTAAAGCTAAAAATGCTATATCTATTGAATCACCAAAGCTTTTCCAATTATTATTTTCTTTTTTTAATGTTGCTTCATTATTTATTACTCCTAATTTAGCAATATTTATAGCATCATTTATTTTTGCATTGTCAACACATATTACTTTTCCATCACCATTATATCCGGTACCTTCAATTTCAAAAAGTGAGTTATCTGGTAGTAAGATACGCTTTGCAGTTTGTTCATTTACTGTTAAAGTTCCTGTCTTATCACTTGCTATAACTGTACAACTGCCTAAGCTTTCAACAAAATTTAATTTTTTTACTATTACATTTTTCTTTGACATTCTGTGTGAACCAATTGTTAAAGCCAATGTTAAAGCTAAAGGCAAGCCTTCAGGCATTGCTGATACTGATAATGCTACTACTGATACAAAGACATCTTTTATATCTTCACCTTTAAATATCATTATACCGGTTAACAATATTGCAATAATAACTATTATTATAGTAATTTGTTTTGAAAGTTTTTCCATTCTAATGACTAAAGGAGATTTTTCATCTTTAGTTTCTAAAACTTTACTAGAAATTTTTCCTATTTCAGTATTAGAACCAGTTTCTACAACTATGCAAGTTGCTCTTCCTGTTACAATTGATGTACCTCCAAAAACCATATTGGATCTGTCTGATATTCCAATATTTTCTTCTAATACATTATTATTTTTAACTGCTGCTATAGATTCACCAGTAAGTACAGACTCATCGGCAGTAAGATTTAAAGAAGATATAATTCTTAAATCAGCAGAAACTTTATTACCACTTTCTAATAATACAATATCACCAATAACTAATTCTTCAGAATCAACTATTTTTTCTTTTCCATCTCTTATAACTTTACTTTTTACTTTTATTAATTTTTGTAGGCTTTCGGCTTCTTTTCCAGCTTGCCATTCTTGGACTGTTCCAAAAATAGCATCTATCATAATGATAAATATTATAGCAATGCAATCAATATATTCTTTGGCTAAAAAAGAAAACAATCCTGCAATTATCATTACAATAACAATTGGGCTTGCAAATTGTGAAAAAAATATTTTAAACAATCCATCTTTTTTTTCTTTTGGTAAAACATTTTTACCATATTGTTTTATTCTTCTTTTTACTTCTTCATTTTTTAAACCTTTTTCATTACTATCTAATATTTTATAAATATCTTCAATACTGTTACTGTGCCATTTATTATTCATATTACCTCTCCATTATTTAGTTTCTAATAATATTATACCATTAATTTATTACTTTTAAAATATTTACTATATAAAAAAGAGCATTTATTCAATGCTTTTTAAAGATTCTATCATATTTATTTTTTTCAAATTAAAATATGTAAAGATACTTATAATAACTGTAAATATTATAGTTATTATTACTGAATAAATATAACAATTAATAGAAAAATCAATTGGTATAACCATTATATCTAATTCACATGTTTCAATAATAGCAAAACTTAAAAAATAGCCAAAAAATAATCCAATAAATATTCCTATAATAGTTAATAAAATTGTTTCTTTTTCAACATAATTATGTACTTCTCGATCATAAAATCCTAATACTTTTATTGTAGAAAGCTCCCTTATTCTTTCACTAATATTGACATTGGATAAATTATATAGTACTGAAAAAGCTAGTATGCCGGCTGATACAATCAAAACTAAAACTACATAATTTAAATTTTTCATTGTATCATTCATTAAATTAGCAGTTGTTTTCGTAACGATTACTTGGGCAAAATTATTATCTCTCAATATTTCTTCGGCTACCTTTTTTTGGGATGACTCATCATTATATATTGTATTTATTAAAACAGCATTAAATGATGCTTCTTCATCATATATTTTTTTATAAATATCTTCAGTCATATAAACATAATGATATAAATAGTTTTCACAAATATTTTCTATAGTAATTTTTACTTTTTTATCATTCGAATTAATTATCTCTATTTCATCACCAATTTTGACATCTAGCAATTCTGCTAATTTATTAGTTATTATTACTCCATCATTAACAGAAATTTTTTTACTATTTTTAGAATCTTTAACTTTTATAAAATCGTCTATATCTGAACTTTCAAATACCATTAAATATGTTTCATCAACTGAAACATCCTTATTTTGAATTGTTAAAGATTGTGTCATTATTTTTTTATAATCTGTTATAGCTTCATTATCATTTAATTTTTCAAGCTCATTATCATTTAAACTTTTGAATGATATAGCTTCAATATCATATAAAAATATATTTCCATATTGTGAAGGTAATATACTACTTACCGAGTCTTTTAAAGCAAATCCTGAAAAAATTAAAGCTGTGCATCCAGCAATACCTATTATTGTCATTAAAAATCTTTTTTTATAGCGAAAAATATTTCTTACTGTTACTTTACTAGTAAAACTTAATTTTTCCCAAATAAAACTTATTCTTTCTAACAATACTCTTTTGCCGATTTTTGGAGCTTTAGGGCGCATTAATACTGCTGGATTATTTTTTAGTTCTTTAATAATAGCATATATTGTTGCGCCAATTATACAGATATACGATAAAAACAACCCAAAAAAAGAATAATCTACATTATAACTAATCATTAATGGTTTTGTTGTATACATCATATCATACATAATATAAATAAGACGTGGTATTAAGTTTACGCCAACAATAATTCCAACAATTCCACCAACAATACTTGCAATACTTGCATATATAACATATTTTGAAGCTATATCAAAACTATTATACCCAATTGCTTTTAAGGTTCCTATTTCAACTCTTTGTTCTTCTACCATTCTTGTCATTGAAGTTAAACTTATTAAGACTGCTACAACAAAAAATATAATAGGAAATATTTTTGATATATTGTCAATTCGTTCTGTATCTTGAATAAAACTTATATATCCTGTATTTTCAGTTCTGTTTGTTATGTTGATATTGTTATAGATTTCTTTAATTTGATTTTCTATATTATTAACTTGTTTTATGTAACTATTGCTATAAGTAGCTTTGTTGCTATCGATTGTTATATACATATTAGTATAAATATTATTAGATAAAAAATTATCTTTAGGAATATACAAAAAATAGTCTATTGTTCCAGATGCTAAATTTGTATTACCACGTACTGTCGATATATACAGTGGAGAATTTACTATCCCTACTACCTTTAATTTTTTTGTTTTCAATAAATTATATCTATCAGTAACTTCAATATAATTACCAATAGAAAAGTCAGTATCATTAGTTAAAATTTTTTCATCAATAACGCATTCATCATAATTTTCTGGCATTCTTCCATCTACTAGATTTAACTGATTCATATCATCTAAAATGCTATATATTTTAACAACTGGATTCTTATCATCATAAGTTGCAATATCGTCATATGAAATTCCTAATTCTACATCTTTTACACCTTCTATTTTTAATATTTCATCCTTATCTTGAGTTGTAAACATAGAAGAAGTCATTTCAATATCATATATATTTAAATCATTAAAATAACTTTCTAATGTATTTTTCATATCAGGAGAAGTTGCTTTTATGCCTGCAAAGAAACCTACACCTAAAAAAGACATGAATAAAAGTGAAATAAATATCTTTTTTCTTGCTTTAATCTCTAAAAAAGCTGTTTTTAACAATTTAAGTTTCATTACCACTCTATCTCCTCTACTAAAACAGGATTAGTATTAGTAATTGTTTCTTTTACCTCACCATTTTTAAATACTATTACTTTATCTGCCATTGGTGTAATTGCTGTATTGTGAGTTATTATAATAACTGTAATATTATTTGTTTTAGCAGTATCTTGCAAAAGTTTTAATATTTGTTTTCCAGTATTATAATCAAGGGCTCCTGTTGGCTCATCACACAAGAGTATTTTAGGATTCTTTGCTATTGCTCTTGCTATTGCTACACGTTGCTGCTCTCCACCAGAAAGTTGTGATGGAAAGTTGTTCATTCTATCTTCTAATCCAACATTTTTTAATACTGTTTTTGGATTTAATGAATTTTTACAGATTTGAGTTGCCAACTCAACATTTTCCAATGCTGTTAAATTTTGAACCAAATTATAAAATTGAAATACAAACCCAATATCTTCTCTTCGATATTTAATTAAATTCTTATTATTTAAAGTTGTAATATCTTTTCCATCAATAAAAATATTACCACTAGTGACACTATCCATTCCACCAAGCAAATTGAGAGCCGTTGTTTTCCCAGCGCCAGATGGACCTACTATTACTACAAGCTCTCCTTTGTCTATAGAAAAATTAGTATTATTTAATGCTGTTATTTTTACTTCTCCCATAACATATTCTTTTATTACATCTTTAAATTCTATGTATTTCATTAAATCACCCCACTAATAAAAATCCTTTTCTACCACCTTTTAAATAATATCTTATTATCTCTTCTAAATTTCCTTTTTCTGTTCCACAATTGCTTATAATAACTTCGCCATTGCTAGTTTCTCCTAGAAGCGTTATAAAATGGTTATTTGTAGCATATTTGTTTTCACCATTATTCCCACCTGTAACTAATGCTATAGCAGGCTTTCCTTGCGCTAAATGATCTCTTACAAGACTAACCATTTCTTCAATTTTTTCTTCATCGCGATCATTTGAATTATAATAATATGGTCCATCATATCTTATTCCAATACTATCAAGTGCTCTTTCTATTCCACCAAAAGTTCTAGACCTAACTAATTCTGCAGCTTCATAGGCTCCAATTGAATCATCAAAACCACTAACTGCGCTTGCAAAAGCAATAGGACCGCAACCATACATAGCTAAGTTTCCACTTTGATAGGGTATGTCTGATAAATACGATTGATTATACATATCATAAGTTCTTCCATTTATTGTCACAGTCTTTATAGATCTTTTCCAATTGCTACCAGGACCCTCAGTATAATTACCATTGACATTATTCACATAATTACCATTTATGACTCCATTTTGAAAAGTATAGTCAACATTATCTTTTGATTCGGCAACCCTAACACTTTCTTTAGCTATAGTACCAGTTGCATTGCTGCAAAGTGGATCAGAACTTAAAATACTATCTATATATGAAATTTTTGATAGTGCAATTATCATTGTCGGAACAAAAAATACTCCCAAAGTTGCTAAGCTTCTTTTAACAACTTTATTAACTGCTTTTGCAAGTAAATCATTGTCTTGGTTTATAACAGCATTTGCAAAATCAACTGCTACTAATATTATTAAAGTAATAGGAGCTAAAATTCTAAACCAACTTAGTACTAATCTTATAATTTCTAAGGCTTCTGGAGTAAAAATTCCATCACATGAAACATTTATTTCTGTTGAAGGAAATAATTCTTCTGCATTTACGAATATGGGAATAACTAGTATTATAAAAATTATATAATACAAAAATTTACATTTTAGTCTATTATTCATAATTTCCTCCTATAGTTGTGGAAAAAGCGAGTTCATAACTATTTCTTTTAAACTCATAGATTTCATATATTGGCGTTTCATACATCATATTTATAATAATAATTTCATATATATCATCATTATTTATATCAATAATCGAACTAATTTTATAATTAGAAAAAATTATATTTTCTCCTTCTTGATACAATTCATTTTCTTTGATCAAATATGATTGGCCATTCTTGGTATAATAAAATACTGAATAACTATTATTATTCAATAATTCGTAATTAGTTAAATCTTCCAAACTGTCGTAAGTAACTGTATAAAAAGTTTCATATACACCATCACTATCAAAATCTAGAGTAACTTTTGATGTAGATGTAATTTCAGATAATGTAGTAATATAATCTTTATTACTTATATTATTAAAAATTTCAAGATCATCCATAGTAAATTCTTCATTTTTAAATTCAATAAAATCTATATTATTTGATATAGCTAATAATGGCTTATCAAATAAATATCTATTGCTGGAACTTTTATTTGTAAAAAATACTTCTCCTGTAAATGAGTCAACTTCATCAATAAAATAACTTCCTATATACTTATTTTGATAAAATACTTTATAATTAGATTTTATATAATCATCATTATCTACATACTGATATTTTTCATTATTATATTCAATTATTTTATTATTGTCTAATATTATGTAAGAATTATTCGAGGATTTCATACTAAAAAAAATTATAGAAAGGATAACAACTATGATAATTAATACAATCCACAAAGTATTCTTATAAATATTTTGTTTAATATTATCATATATAAAGTTTGTATTTTCATTATTATACATAACATCACCTAATATAATTATATCAAAGCAAAAAAAAAGATACAATGCGTATTGTATCTGTAATATTGAAAAAATATTATTGATTGTAATCACTATTCAATAACTCATTAGCTCTTTCTTCGATTTTCTTATCAGCTGATTCATATGCTACTGCTGTATTATCTAAAAATGTTGCATATTTGTTAATTGCATCATAAAAATCAGTAAACTTTCCAGAAAGGCTTGTATATCTCGTTCTTAAATTCTCAGCAGCGGCACTTTCCCAAGAAGCAGCTGTCCCATTTATTGTAGAAGTAGCTTCATCTAGTGTAGTACGCATATCGTTAACATTTTTTCTTAATGAATTTGCTGCATTATGTAATTCAACTGAATTTACTTGCATTTGCATTAATATATCCCTCCTTTTATAATACTATAAAGATCTTGCTTGTTGTGCTATATCTGATTGTAATTTTTCTAAACTGTTTCCAGTTTCTTGTAAAAACACACCATAATTTCCAATTACTTGTCCAAGTGCATCAATATTTTCCTTATAACTGTATACTGTTGCAGCAAATTGTTGATTATCTGCACCTTGCCAATTAGCTTTTAAATTATCAACAGTTTGATATAAACTTTTAACAGATGCTAGATAAGTTTCAGCATTTGCAACTAATTTTTTACCAGCTGTTCTAATCTCTTCTGGAGTTGCTTTTAAAACCATTAAATATTCACCTCCTTGAATATACACAAATAGCAACATTTACTCATTACTATTCTATGTATTAATCGTAGTATATTTTTTTTTCTTTGTCAATTAATTTATGTAAATATAACATTTTTTTACATTTTATTAATTATCATTATTTTTATTTAATTCTTGAATTTTTTGTTTTAACAATTCATTAAATTGTTTTTGTTCTTCGTCTTCTAATCCTTTATAAAATACTTTTTCAATTTGAGAATGATCAAATACACATACTTCGTTATATGACATAAATCCTTCAGGAAATACACATCCACTATAATCAAAGATTCTATTACCAGTATCTGGTGATACACTGGCAAATCCAGTAATCATGACTCTTTTCTCTCCACCTTTTAATAATACAACACTTCCCAATGGTAAATATTTTTCTATAACTTCATTCATTTTATATCCTCCTTCTATATTTATATTTGAATACCAAAATAATTTTTTAATAAATTTCCTTCCACAGCATTAATTATTCTTTTTTTAGCTGCGTTAGTGACTAATATATCCATTTGGAACGGATCCATATCACTAGTTATACCAACTCTTTTTAACAATTCATCGGTTGGAACTTCAATTCCGTTACGAGCTTGATAAGCTCTAAACTCTGCATCGCTAATACTACCAAACTTACTATTATCTGCTGTTACTTTTGGACTTCCTCCTGTTGAACTTCCTCCTGTTGGACTTCCTCCTGTTGGACTTCCTCCTGTTGGACTTCCTCCTGTTGAACTTCCTCCTGTTGGACTTCCTCCTGTTGAACTTCCTCCTGTTGGACTTCCTCCCGTTGAACTTCCTCCTGTTGGACTTCCTCCTGTTGAACTTCCTCCTTTTGGACTTCCTCCTGTTGAGCTTCCTCCTTTTGGACTTCCTCCTGTTGAACTTCCTCCTTTTGGACTTCCTCCTGTTGAACTTCCTCCTGTTGAACTTCCTCCTTTTGGACTTCCTCCTGTTGAGCTTCCTCCTTTTGGACTTCCTCCTGTTGAGCTTCCTCCTGTTGAACTTCCTCCTGTTAAACTTCCTCCTGTTCGACTTCCTCCTGTTGAACTTCCTCCTGTTCGACTTCCTCCTGTTGAACTTCCTCCTGTTGAACTTCCCCCCTTTAATTTCTCTACAAATGAAGACATAGAGTTTAATACCGAATTAACAATTGTAGCAGTGGTAATTCCAGTAGTCGCAGCCTCTACACTTGTCCCCCCGACCTGTAGTACATTCTCTGATACTATTCCACCAATCATATATCCAATAACATCTCTAGAACTAGAGAAAAAGTATTTAGTTAAAGCGCTTTTTACCGTCTCTTTTACAATATTTGCCCCTATACTGCTTGTACTTTGGGCAAATGTAGAAACCAGACCAACAACTTTACCTGCTATTCGAAATCTTGCATCATATTGCCCATTAGATTTTAATTCATCATACGCAAAACCTGTTATAAATCCCGCAACATCAAATTTTGCAGATTCAGAAAGTATATTTTGTGACCAATCTTGTCCAAAAACACTCCCTACACCTTGCAAAACTGCGGCTCCAACACTTAATCCAATGTCAACTAAGCCTTCTAGAGCTTTAATAGCACCCTCTACACCACCAACAACAAAGCAAGCTGCTTTTCCCCAAAAATCTGCATTATATAGTGGATTTTCTTCTTTCCATTGTTGTAAATTAAAATTATAATTAGATGCAAAATCAATGTATGAACCTAATGTTCCTCCTGCAACCATGTTGCCAATTATACCTAATCTTATACTATTAGAGCTACTTGCAATTGCATCTAATTGAGATTCCAATGCTTTCATACTATGCTCTACATCTTCATTTATTCTTTCTATTTCTCCTGCATCATTTTCACTCCATTTTGAAGTAAAAAGCATGGTTGCCTCATTCCAAATACTATCAAACCATCCTGGTGTTAATTTGTTTCCTCTTTCTATTTCTTTTTCTATCCTAGCTATTTCTTCGGATATTTTTTTGCATTCGGAAAGAATATTTCCCATATCATTAGTAATGCTATTTTTCATAACTTCCGCAGCTTGTTTAACAAGTGCTAATGATTGTGCTGCTGCTTTTCCTTGATCATCTGTTATCGCCGATGTAATTCCATTATAAGCTGATTCATAAGAAGTTAAAGCTTCATTCAAGTAATTTGCGATTTCATTTTTTGCTGTTTCCATGCTAGATATAGATGTAGACACTGTATTTTTAAATGTCTGAAGCTTAGCAGTTAATGGAGTTATATTTGCCATTATATGCACTTCCCTTCTAAAAAACTAATTATTATTAATCCCTAAACCATTATTTGCTGCTGCTTCAATAGAACTTGAAATATTAGTATCAGCAGTAGTGTATTTACTTATTGTTGAATTTAAAAATGACACATATTTTTCATTTTGATTTTTTACATCAATAAAAGTTTCCATAAATTTTTTTATTGCACTAACAGCAGACATACTACCTTTACCTTCCCAAAAACTATTTACTTTTGCAGTTTGATTTTCAAGCTCTGTAAATAGTGCTTCCATTTTCATCATTTCAGCTTGAAATTGTGTTAATTGACTTACTATATTTTCAGAAACAACTTTTATATTTTCATTCATAAAATTCACCTTTTATCCATTTAGAATATCATAGAAATTTGCACAGGCATTACTATAATTAACTGATTTTCCTTTTATAAAATTACCATAATATAGCATAGTTGATTCTAAACGCTTTAAATTACTTAAATATGCTATGGCATTAGCTTTAAAGTTTTCCGCGTCACTGCCACTCCATCCACTTTCTAAACTAGAAATTATATCTTCCATATTTTTAGTTATTTGGTTAAATTCGGCTGATTTTGTTTCAAATAGATTGCCATAGTTACTTAAATTATTACATTCAACTATTACTTTTCCCATTATATCACCTAACTTTCTATGATTTATTTATTACTATTCTTTTATAGTATTATCATACTGTAGTTATTGTATTTTCTGTACTAATTGTTGTCTGATTTTGTACTGATGTTATATTTGACGATTCCTTTATCTCAAAACTGTATAAATTTTTTACAACTTTTTGTGCAACTGTCGCTTCAGACTTTTGATATATTATTCCAATATCTTCAGCATTATTACTATTTTCTAAAACTTTTCTAACATCATCTGCATAACTAGAGCTATTTAAAAGTTCTTCAGTAGGGATTCCTTTTTCTTGTGCTAAAGAATCAACTTCTGCTTTAAAACCTATTATTTCTTCATTTGTCATTCCAAGTGCTTCGGGATTTTTTCCTGTTAAAATTCCATTTATAGTTTCAGCCATTCCCTCAGTTGAAAAGTTTGATGCAGCATTCATATATATTGCTGTTTTTCCAAATTGTTGTGTTGCACTTTTCAAAACTTCTGCATAATTTGTATTTGTTAATAACTCTTCACATGCTATTTCTGTGGCATCAGATATGTATTCTGAAAATGTTCTAATAATATTTACAGCCCCTGGTTTTAAATCATTGATTCCATCACCATCATATATTTTCAATAATTGTTCTTGATATTCTGTTGCCGGCAATTCATCCCACTGTTTAATAATATCTACAACATCACTAAATTCTCCAAGTGTTGTTTTTAATATTTCTGTATATTGTGAATCTAGAAGTAGCTGCTCTACAGTAATTCCATTTTCACCAGCAATTTGCATTAAATATGCGTATACTATTCCAACATTTAACGCATTTAATTCAAAAGCTTCTGTTTTTTCACCTTTCATAATTGATAACATAGTTTGCCTTATTGCACCACTATCTAATGTATTTAACAAACTCTTTAATTCATCTGTAATATATGGCGAACTTAATAAAAGCTTCTTTAATTCTTCGGAGGTAGTTTCATCATTTAATATTTCATCTATTCCTTTTCCTTTTTCTTTTGCCATATCAATTAATGAATCTACTACTCCATCTAAATCTTTTATATCTAAATTTTCTATTGATTTTACCATGTCATTATTTATCTGTGTTCCTTCATTAACTGGTGGAACAATAGGAATTAAATTATTATCTTCATTATTGCTGTCTGAATTACCAGAATTATTGCTACCTGAACTACCAGAACCACCACCTCCATAGCTTGGATTTGATCCAGAATCAGTCCCTGGATCTGGTTCTTTGTCTTCTTCAGAGTTAATGCTACTTATATATTGTGCTAATGCGGTATTTATTTTTTCTGAAAATGTATAGGTTTCTGTTAAGCTATTGATAAATTCGGTTAAATAATTGGAAGCTAAATCCGGATTAATTGCGCATAGTGGACTGAATGAATTGGCCGTTAAAGTTTGTCCAGCAATAGTTACCTTATTATTACCAATTTTTAAAGTTTCATTAGCAGCTTGACCACCTTCTAAATTTATATTTATACTACTATCAGCCATTTTTTCACATCCTTATATTAAAATTATTTCTGATCCATTTCTTATATCTGAATCTTTTACTGTCATATTAATATTATATGGTTTACCAGTTAATTTACTGTAAATCATAGCATCCTTTTTTATTGGATAATGTCCACCCGATAGTTCAGAAACAGCCTTAGAAAGTATGCTTGATACCTTATGGATTTTTTTTCCTATTGGGATATATACTTCATATCTTTCTTCAATTAAAGGAACCTCGACTATTATGAATACTTTATTCATTGTTTGTCAACTCCTCCTCAAGTAACTTAATTAAAACAGGTATTCCTCTTTCTATTATATAACCAAATCTATTGCCTACTTCTTCATATAATTCTTTTGTTGTTTTAGTTAATTTAATTGCGAATTGATTTGCAATTCCATCTCCTACCCAAATTCCCCTATTATTATTTACTGTATTTCTATACCAATCATCATATTCTATTTTTTTAAATTTGTCAACGCTATCAACTAAAACAAAGCAATACTTTCCAAGTTCTTTACCGCACTCAAACATTTTTCCAAGAAGCTTTTTATTATCTAACGATAATTTTGCTGAAAGTTTGTCGATTCCACAAATTACACATGTCAAATTTGTAATATGTTCAATACTTTTTTTGTCATAATTACTTTTTTGGTATATTTCTTGAGTATTATTTATTTCAGTATATAACTCAACAAATATCGAATCTAGTGCATTATTATAATAATTAACATTATTTATTTTTTTACTATCAAGAATTTCTTCTGCATCTATTACAATAAGTTTTCCACTATTTGTTAGATTTACTTCTTTTATTATTTCTGTTGTTAATGACTTTAAACTGATTATATCTAATGACGTTATTATAGTAGTGTAATTTTTCAATAAATCAACAGTTGAAACTTTAAGGCTTTTCTTTTCGACTCCTACTGGAATACTATTTAATCCTGCTAAACTATCTTTAACGAAAGAATAAGTTACTCTTGCTGGTAAAATTGGAACTGCTTTAGCTCTATATTCATATTGCTTACATAGCTGTTCACATGTTTGTCTTATTGTATCATTAATTTTGTTAGGATCACAAATTGATGCTGTTTGGAATTCATAGATGGCTCCTAAATCAATAAGTCCGCGTCCTACAATTTCTGATGGTTTGGTACCTCTAACATTTCCTAATATCGAAGAATAATCATTTTCATCATTAAGTTGCAAAACTAATTTTTGTTTAAAGTTTTGAGCTAAGCGATATCTAATCATATTGCTTGCACTGGTTGTAAAGATGAAAAATATTCCATATTTTATTCCTTCTCTGGTCAATTGTAAAATAATTTCTTCATAATTAGCATATACTTCTGTAAATGCTTCGTAATTATTAATTATTACTACAAAATTAGGAACTGAGCTTCCGCTTACTTTTATATATGTTTGGTAGTCACCACTATAATCCGAAAACAACTTTTTCCTTCGCTCAATTTCTGTCTTTAGCATTTTAAATAAATTACTAATTTTCTCACTATCATTTATATATAATATATCCCCAATATGAGGCGATTTTGAAAATACCCTTAATGATTCTGCACCAAACTCTAAAATATAAAAGTTAACTTCTTCTGGTTTATGAGTTGTCATTGTTGAGTAAATTATAGCATTAAGCATCTGTTCTTTACCACTTCCTGCTGATCCGTATATTATTGTATTACCATTGGTTGAAAGCGGTAGCGTAAGCAATCCTTGTCTTTGATTGAATGGGTCATCGAATTCTCCAATTATTGGATTAATAACAAAAGGCTCTGCTTTATAATTATATTTTATAGCAAGTTTATCTAAGAATATAAATGGTGGTATCTTATCTAGCCATAATTGCTTAATTTTAATATTCTCTTTTTCTGCAATATCAGATAAATATTTTACTATATTAGTTAATTGTTCTCCTTGGGCAGCAACTTTGTCTGTTCTTATTTCATCAGATTCTTTTATAACTGAACCAATATTATTTACAAAATTCATAGCTGTATCTATTTTCTTTTTCACTTTTTCCATAGGGAAATAGGGTGCTCCACACCAAGCAGATTGCCCCAATCCAAAAAATTCATTATAACCTACTTGTAAATAAAATCTACCAGTTTGTTTTATCAATGCGGCATCAGGAACTTTTAACATATCATTACTATCTGATTTATCTTGTACTTTTAAGCATACTCTAAAACGGGCATTTGACCAAATCTGATCATTAACAACTCCGCTTGGTTTTTGTGTAGCCAAAATTAAATGTACACCTAAACTACGACCAATACGTGCTGCCGATATTAACTGATCCATAAATTCTGGTTGTTGAGCTTTTAATTCAGCAAACTCATCTGAAATAATTAACAAATGTGAAACTGGTTCTTTAACAAGTCCTTCATGATAGAATTTTTGATATTTATATATATCAATTGTTCCTTCATTCAAAGCTTGCCTTGCTTCGTTGAATATAGATTGCCTTCTTCTTAATTCACTTTGTATTGATACAAGTGATCTATTCATTTCTAATGTATCTAAGTTGGTAATTGTTCCTGCTAAATGTGGAAGTTTTACTCCAGTATCATCATTTTTAAAAGCGCCAGCAAGACCTCCACCTTTATAGTCTATTAATATAAAAGAAACATCATTTGGGTGATAGTTAACCGCTAAGGATAAAATATATGTAATAATAAATTCGGATTTACCAGATCCAGTCATTCCTGCAATAAGTCCATGGGGTCCATGTGCTTTTTCATGTATATCTAACTTAAACAGCATTCCATTTGAATCAATACCAATTGGAGCTTGCAAGGTAGAAGTAGGATTACTCATTTTCCAACGAAATACCGAATTTAATTGTTCAACTTTACCAACACTATACATTTCTAGAAAGTCAACTAAGTTAGGTAATGCATAACTATCTTGAGTAAATTTTATCGGTACATTAGCCACTTTTTTACAACAATTTATAAAATTACCTTGGGTATAATTGTCAATACTAAACTCTTTTTGTTTGTCTGATGTAAGTTCACTTTCAAATACAGCTCCATTTTTTCCATTGATACTTAAAAATGTAGTACATTCATTCGGTAAAGTAGATAAATTTTCGTTTAAAACAATAACGTTCATTCCAACATTCTTTTTTAGTTTTAAAGCTTTAATTATTATTTGAACATTTTTAGAAATTTTATAATTATCTGTTATTATTATATAGTAAGGTGAAAATGATTTAAAATCTTCTTTATCTTGTTCAATTCTTGGTTCTAAAACTCTCTCCAAATATAATGATACTTCACACATTTCTTCATAATTAGTAGCAAAAAAGCGCAATTGCTTATCATTACTCCAAACATGAGGTAAAATTTTAGCATATTCCCAATCACTAATATGTTTTTCGTCTATAAAAAAGACTAGTTTTACATCTTCATAACTATGAAATGTTATTAATTGCAATATTAATTGTTTCATAAATTCTTTAGTTTCATTCCATTTACCAACTGCACCTAAAATATATTTTTCAGTAAGAGAAATACTTATTGGTACATTTTTTAAATCTTTGGATTTATCAACTAATGTGCTAAGAATATCTTTTAAATTATCTTCATCCATAGAAAAATGTTCTTCTGGGTATTTAATATCTAATTCTAATGGTGTATCGCCAATTCCTAATCTAAGTGATAAAAAATCAGAATGATCTATTTTTCTTTCCCATAATTGTCTATTTTTACTTAAAATTATTTTTTCACATTCTTCTAATGTTATAAAATTTTCAATTAATATTTGCTTTTGTTTCTTCATTATTAGGTCTATTTCATTTCGTTTTTTCTCAACATATGCTCCATACTTTTCTTGACGTTCTTTTTCTCTTTTAATTTTTTGCTTTTTCTGATAGCGTTTTGTTAATAGTGGCCATAAAAACATACTTGCAAGCATTCCTACGGCCATTACTAGTGATGGTAGTGATTGTTGTAACGTTCTTTCTCCAGAGCTTATTGAATCAACTGTGTTATATAAACTCAAAATTGACGACATTCCCATTGTCATCATTGGTCCCATTGTATATATAAATGGAATGTCTTCTTGTTTTTCTTTTCCAGGAGGTGGGTCAATTACCATTTCTTCTTTTTCAATAATAGTTCTAAAACGAGGTGAGCGGAAAAAGTAATCACTTTCTTCATATACTTCTAATTCAGCATTTTTTTCTTCGTTTGTTGGCTCAATTGCCACAGGTGCTTTTTGGTATAATGAAAATATATCACTACTATACTTTACACGATTAAACGGATTGTTTGTAATTATTAAATTTCCTAAAACTATTATTTTTAATCCTGTTATAAAAATTATATCCCCATGTTTTAAATCTTTAGTTCCTATCAATCTCTCGTTGTTAACATATGTTCCAAACTTACTATTTAAATCAGTTATTTGCCAATTTCCGTTATTATATACTAGTTTTGCATGCTCATCAGATACAGTCGGTAGATTAAAAATAACTTTACATAATTGACTTTTGCCTATTATGAAATCAACTGAGTTTTTTACTTCTATTTGAATATTATTTGGGTCATATACTGGACAACAATAAAGCAATGCTATCTCTTCTTTTTCGATTTGTATATATTGAAAACTATAGTTTTTCAATACTACTTCATTTATAATCCGATCTTCTTCAATTATTTTATTATCGTTGTTACTTTTTAATACCCATTCCCCATTTTTTTCTTCAATACTCAACAATTTTCTCTCATTACCATTTCTGTCACTATCACATACCCAGTAAGTACCATTAACTGCCATAGGTAATGATACAGAATATATCTTATCTTTCTTTATTAATGAAACTAACATTAATACCACCAGCTTCCAATCACACTATTTTTAGTCTATAATAATGTTAGCAAATTTTATTAAATTTATCAATCTAATTTATATTTTTTATATCTTTTTATATTTATTTTATAAAATTTAATCAAAAAAATTTATATTTTCGAATAAAAAAATTAGGAGCTTAAATTTGTACATACACTATTTTTTAATTAATTTAATTATTTTTTAATTTATTAAAAAGAAAAACTGTCTAAATTGTATTGTCATTATTATGTAACATTATATCATCAATTTATTTTAGTAATGTAGTAATAAATTATTATTAGTATTCTTTATTTAAAATATGTTTTCCAAAAAAAAATAATTTGTAAATATTTACAAATTATTTTGACTTTTGATTACTTTGACTAACTACATTTATAAGTCTATCATACATTTCTGGATCATATTGTTTCGTTTTAGAACTTTCGATACCAGCAATAAAATTTTCTTTATATATTTCTGCTACAGCATCAATAGACATACCGGCATATTTTCCAGTTGGTTTATATTTTCCGTTATCAAAAACTGCTATTGGTTCAGAAGAAAGTACTTGTAATTCTTCTGGATATTCAGTATGTACAGCACAAACTGAACTTCTAATTTTGCCAAGACTATCGGATTGTTTAATTTCCTCTTTTTCAACTAGATAAGCTACACCTAAGTTTTGCGGAGATCTATAAACAAATTTTGCTTCAGCATTTTCATAAAATCTAGGTAGTTGAGGTCCCATCATACCAATGCCAAAAGTAGGCCTATGTAAATTTGTTAATACTTGTCCTTTTATGTTTCCAGAGAAAGTTCTACTACTAAATGGGAATTTATCTGAGAAAGAACCATATGTGATTTGTATCCCATTTTCATCGTAGACTTTGTTTTCATATGAGGTTATTAAGCTTAAATCTAAATCGCTATTCTTTCGGTCAGTCTCCTTACATAAAATTCCAAGGCTATTTTCTTCTGTAATATATTCTCCATCTAAAGATATCATAGTAGAAATTACGGTATCTTTATCTAATCCATATAATTCATTTTTTCCTTCATCTGTTATTATAATTTTTTTCCCGTCTTCAGAAATAGAAACTTTATGTTTTTGTCTGTCACTCATTGTAAATTGATTGACATAAGAACAAGCTTTGATAAATAAACTCATAAATTTTGGATTATATAGCAATTTTGGATCTACTTTTGATTTTATTTTTTCAAATTCATATTCTATTTCTTTACTCATTTCATTTTTTTTCATATAAACAACCTCCATATTATATATATTATTAAATAATATTTATATAATATTTGCAATTTTTTAATAAAATATTTTTTTAGACTTTACACTTTGCATTTGATATGAATAATAAGCATTTTCCACTATTTTTATGAGGATTTCATTTTTTATTAATTTAATATTTTTTATATTTTAAATAATATAAAATGTTATATTAAAATCTTAATATTTTTACATTTTTTTCTTTTATATTTTTTCTAAACTTTTCGCATTAATACATATAAACTATCACAAAAGATAAATAATAAGACAAATTTTAATACTTATATTTTTTCAATGTCTATTTTAACAACAATTCCATTTAAATCAAAGGATTCACAACAGTTATTTTTTTCTATTATATCTTTTGCTAAGATTTCATTTTTTATTAATTCATCAAAATCTTTTATTGAATTTTCAAATTCTTTATTAGGTGAATAATATAAAATTATTCTATCTGAAATATCAAACTCTCTATTTTTTCTTAATTGTTGTACCTTGCTTATTAATTCTCTAGCTATTCCTTCATTAATTAAACTATCTGTTAAAGTAGTGTCTAACACTATAAAATTATTTTTTTCATTTGATGCATTAAAACCTTCTTTAGAATTAATTCTTATATCAACCATATCATTTGTTATTTCATAGTCTGCATTGTCAATATTAATATTTATAGAGCTACCATTTTTTAATTTAATTATTTCATCTTGATTAGTTTTTTCTAATTCAAAAGATAATTTTTTCATATTTGAGCCAAAAATTGGTCCACATATTTTGAAATTAGGTTTTATAGTAAATGTCATATATTCACTTAAATTATCAGTAAACTCTATTTTTTTTACATTTAATTCTTCTTGAATTAAGGTTTTTAAATCTCTTATAATAGGTTCTACTTTTAAATCTAGAATAACTTTTGCTATTGGTTGCCTTACTTTAATTTTAGCTTCTTCTCTAGCGTTTCTTCCTAGTGAAATCAAGTCTCGAACTAAATCCATCTTTTCCTCAATTTCTTCATTTACTAACTTTTTATTATATTCTGGATAATCGGCAAGATGTACAGATTCGTTATTAGTTAAGTTAGTATAAATCTCTTCTGAAGTAAAAGGCGCAATTGGAGCAATTAATTTACATATACCTACTAAAATTTCATAAGTTGTTTGATATACTGCTTTTTTGCTATTATCAAGTTCATTTCCCCAAAATCTTCTTCTATTTCTTCTAATATACCAATTTGATAAATCTTCATTAACAAATAGATTAATATATTTAACAGCTTTATTAAGGTCATATTCCTCCATAGCCTCTGTAACACTTTTTACAAGATTGTTATATTTGGAAATTAACCATTTATCAATTTCTTCTAAATCACTATATTTTACTTTAAATTTAGTTGGATCAACTTTATCTGTATTTGCGTACATTTGAAAAAAAGTATAGGTGTTTTTTAAAGTATTAAAGAATTTTGCTTGTACTTCTTTTATTCCTTCTTCATCAAATTTTAATGGTGTCCATACGGGAGATACTGATAACATATACCATCTCGTTGGATCAGCTCCATATTTTTCAATTGTTGAAAATGGTTCAATTGCATTTCCTTTTGATTTATGCATTTTTTGCCCATATTTATCTAATAATAAATCATTTACCAAAACATTTTTATATGGGCTTTTTCCCATTACAAACGTAGATATAACTAATAGTGAATAGAACCATCCTCTAGTTTGATCTATTCCTTCACTTATAAAATCAGCAGGAAATTGACTTTCAAATAGTTCTTTGTTTTCAAATGGATAATGATATTGAGCAAAAGGCATACTTCCTGAGTCAAACCAACAATCTATTACATCACTTACTCGTTTCATCTTTTTACCACATACAGGACATTCTATATGAACATTATCAACATATGGTCGATGCAAATCAATATTTTTATCTATTTTTTCTATTGATTTTTCTACTAGTTCTTCTATTGATCCAATCATCTCGTCATGCCCACAAGAACATCTCCATAAAGGAATTGGTGTTCCCCAATATCTATTTCTAGAAATTGCCCAATCATTCATATTCTCTAGCCAATTTCCAAATCTCTTTTCACCAACATATGATGGAAACCAATTTACTTTTTTGTTTTCTTCAATAATTTTATCTTTATATGCTGTTGTTTTTATATATAAACTAGGTTTAGAATAATAAACTAACGGTGTGTGGCATCTCCAGCAATGTGGATAATTATGTTCCATTTTTTGCTTTTTAAATAATTTATCTTCATTTGCTAGATATTTTATTATGTCAATTTCTAATTCTTTTTCTACAACTAATCTTCCCTTCCAAGGCCCGTCATTATAGCAACCGTTTTCATCGACAGGATTTAATATAGGTAAATCATACTTTAAACCAACTTCGTAATCATCTTGGCCAAACGCCGGTGCTATATGAACTATACCTGTTCCATCTTCCATAGTTACATAATCAGCACAAGTAATATAAAATGCTTTTTTGTTTACATTTAATATTGGCAAAAATTGTTCATATTCTTTGTATTCTAGATTTTTTCCTAGATATGTTTCAACAATCTTATAATCATCGCCCAATACTTTATTCGCTAATTTTTTAGCCACAATAAAGTAGTATCCTTTTGACAAGCATTTTACATATTCTTCATTAGGATTTACACAAGCAGCAACATTTGCTAAAAGTGTCCATGGGGTTGTAGTCCAAATTAATAAATAAGTATTCTCTTCATTTTTTAATTTAAACGGCACTGTTACTGTATTAACACTTATTTCTTCATAGCCTTGAGCCACTTCATGAGAAGCTAATCCTGTTCCACATCTAGGACAATAAGGAAGTATTTTTAATCCATCATATATGTATCCTTCATCAAAAAATTTTTTTAGAATCCACCATTCTGTTTCAATATAACTATTTTCATAAGTAATGTATGGATGCTCTAAATCAATAAATTGTCCCATTTTTATTGTAAAATCTTTAAATGCCTTTTCATTTTTCCAAACACTCTCACGACATTTTTTATTAAAACTTTCTATTCCATATTTTTCTATATCATTTTTTCCTTGAAAGCCTAGTTCTTTTTCTACTTGTACTTCAACTGGAAGTCCATGGGTATCCCATCCTACTTTTCTTAAAACTTTATACCCTTTCATTGTCTTATATTTACAAAAAACATCTTTCAATAATTTTGCTAACATATGATGAATTCCAGGCATCCCATTAGCAGTTGCTGGACCATCATAAAAGACAAACTCTTTATTATTTTCTCTATTAGCTATTGTTTTTTCTAAAATATTCATCTTTTGCCAATTAGCACTAATTTCATCTTCAATGTATGAATTTTTTTCTTTTTTCAATTCTTTAAAATACATTTTAAGTTACCTCCTAAAATAATTTAAATTGTTTTTTATGATTATATCTTAATATTTTTTTTGGTGTACATTCGACCTTGTTTATTCTTAATTTTGTGGTAGGATTAGTTCTTTTACACACTAATCTTATGCCGTTATAAACTTTTGGCCACTCTCTAAAAATTCCTATTCTCAAATCTGTTATAATTGTTTTTTTCATATAATTATTCCTTTCTATAATTATTCAGCATATATAATTTAGTATAAAAAAGAAAAAAACGGTATACTTCAAAGGACGAAAATATACCGTGTTACCACCTTAATTCATAATTATTATGCACTCATTAACTATAACGCGTTACCGTTTTTATTTTATCCATAAAACTCATCAAAAGTGATTTTAATTAAATTATCTTTTCTGTTTTCACCATCCACAGAATCTCTATTAAGAATCATTTAATTACGTCTTTATCATTTGATTTAATATATATGCATAGCTGAAATATAACATATATTATTTCTGTTTGCAACTTTTTTTATAATTATATTATTTTTTTCTTATTATAAGTCGATGTTGTCGCTTCTTATCACTATTAATTTTCCTAAAACATTTAGAAACAATATTCTCGTTAACAGAATTGTTTGGATATTTTAACAGATATTTTTTATTTTCAATTTGACTATGAAATTGATAGTTAAGTTCTTGTAGAGTTTCTTCATCCATAAACATAAAAGCTGCACGTAATAAACATTGCTTCAATATAGAATTAGCTATATTTTTAGGATTAGAAAAATTTTTATTATCCATATCGAGTATTTTTATAATCTGTGAGAAAGCTATTTTTGTACCATAATCATTTTTAGCTTTTTCATATTCTTCTTCATTCATAGAAAAAATATTAGCGATCATACTTGATTCTAAACATAAAGTATCAGGTATTTCGAAGTTTAAACTAATTAAACTCTCTTCAATACTTGGAATACTATATGAAAGGTTATATTTAGTGGATAACAAATAAGGAAATACATACTCATCTTGACTATCTAAACAAAATTGTTGTAATAAAAATAAATAAGAATTTAAAAAGTCTCTTTCAAGACTTTTATCCAACTCATTTTTTGCAATAATATTTTGTAAGATTTCTTCTTCTGGCTCGTCTAAATATTTTTCTATAGACTGCAAAATTGTAGGGTTTTCTTTATACTTAAAATAAAATTTATTAAAAATTCTAAGAAAAATTCTATCATTATAGCTTTGGTTTAATACCTCTTTATAATTTTCAGAAAAATTTTCTGACTTTTTTTTCTTTATTAAATAGAACATCATTGCGATAATTTTATCGCTACTTAGCAATTTATTTTGTAATAATTCATTTTCTACTTCAACACTTATTTTTAAATATTCAATTGTTTTTTTGTATTCTTCTGTTTCTTTTTTGCCATTAATTTCCAAGTTAAATAACTTTATATATAATGTTTCTATCGAAGCAGCTATTTCTGTTATAAAATCAATAAACTCAATATCTATTTTTTCTAAATCATTGTTCATGTTTTATCACCCCAATTTTATTAAATTATTAATCCCCTATACCAAAATTAATTGGGGTTATTTTACCATGTTTCTATTGAAAGGTCAAACACAAACAAATTTTTAAAAATTTGAATTGTTCAATTCTTGACATTCATCTTAAAAAACCATTAATTATTTTTTCTTCTGCTTCTTTAGCTGTTAATCCTAATGTCATTAGTTTAATAAATTGATCACCAGCAATTTTACCTATGCTCGCTTCATGTATCAAATTTGCATCAATATTTTTGGCAAAAATTTCTGGTATAGATTTAACTTGTCCATTATCTTTAATAATTGCATCACATTCAACATGTCCATAACATGATGAATGTCCAATAAGATTAGAAATAAATTCTTGATATGAATTATCTTCTGCTACCGATCTAGAAGTCACATGAACACTTGAATTTTCGCCTAAAAGATCAACTAAAAAATCTGTTTTAGCATATTGATTATTATTAGTAAGAATTTTTTCATTTATAATTAAAGTAGCATTATCGTACAATGTTGCTTTTGTTTTTCTTAATGTATTATCTACTCCTTTTAATTGTGCAGAATCAATTAGCATATAAGAATTTTTTTTCATAATGATTTCTGTTGTAGGGTTAAGTATTTTTTTTGCAGTACCTATTCCTTTTCCATAATGTTTTTCAACATACTTTACTTTAGAGTTTTCTTCTAAAAAAAATCGATGGATTCCATCATGTTCTGAATTATTACATGAATCATTATGAATTGCACAACCAGAAATAATTGTAATGTTAGAATTTTTTCCAATATGAAAATCATTATATACTATATCTTTAAGACCGCTTTCTGTGATGATAACTGGTATATTAATAATTCCAAATAAAGTATCATCTTTAACATATATATCAATTCCTGTACCATCTTCTTTTGTCTCTATATTTATATATTGACTTATTTTTCTATCAACACATTTTCCGTTTTTTCGAATATTATATGCATCTATTTTATTAAATTTTTCCGGTATTACTTCTTCTAATAAAGCTATATCACTACTATTCATTAAAATCATCTCCTAAACAACATCTTTTTATATTTAGAATTCCAGAAACAAAATCATCTTTAGTAGTTACCTTTGTAATTTTACCAGAATCTATTAAAATAATCATATCTGCTATATTTAGTATTCTTTCTTGATGAGAAATAACTAATGAAGTAGTACCTAAATTTTCATGCAGTTCTTTAAAAATGTTAATTAAATTTTTAAAGCTCCATAAATCAATTCCAGCTTCTGGTTCATCAAAAATAGCAAATTTAGGTTTTTTGGCTAGAATTGTTGCTATTTCAATTCTTTTTAATTCACCACCAGATAGTGATTTGTTAATTTCTCTATCTACATATTCTAAAGCGCATAATCCAACTTTAGATAATATATTGCAAGCATCTTCTTTAGTAAGATTAGTTTTTGATGCAATGCTTAATAAGTCATAAACTGTTATGCCTTTAAAATGTACTGGTTGTTGGAAAGCAAAGCCTATTCCTAATTTTGCTCTTTCATCAATTTCCATATTTGTTATATCTTTACCATTGAAAATAACTTTTCCAGAATCTGGCTTTTCTATTCCCATAATAATTTTGGCTAACGTTGATTTTCCGCTTCCATTTGGTCCAGTAATCACATAAAATTTACCATTATCTAATTTCAAATTAATGTCATCTAAAATTTTTTTATTTTCTCTAGAAAAACAAATATTTTTTAATTCTAACAAATCAATCATCCCTTTTAATATTATCATCTATTACTTTTTCTATGTTTAAATAAATATGATGGTCTGTGTCCACCACCAGTTTTCATTTTATCAGTTTTTTCTACTTTATCTGCAATAATTCTTCTAAATGCTGGATCTAAACTTTTTTTTACCTAAAATAACTTCATAGACCATTTGTAATTCTCCTATGTCTTTTCTTTTAATGTCTTCTTAATTTTAAATCTTATTCTTTCTTCACCATTATCGAGTGTAACAAAAATTTCTTTTTCATCTTCGAGCACAGAAACGTTAAACAATAAATCTTTTTTTGAAATTTTATTGTTTAATTTGTTTTTATCAATTAATGCCATGTATGAAACAGATACAATTCTCATTCTAGGATCTCTTTTAGGATTACCCAAAGTATAAAGTTGCTCAATATAAATATCTTTAATGTTAGCGTCATTTTCTAAGATTTTTTTTGCAGCATCTTCAATTGCTTTTTCTATTCCAACAAATCCACCTGGAAGGCACTATTTATCTTTAAAAGGATATTTATCTCTTTTAACAAATAATATACTAAAATGTTTTTTATTAAACTTTCTATAATTATTACTTACTTCATCTGATAAGCTAAAAGTTAAAATATCTGTTGTTATTGATAATTTTTCAATTTTGCTCGAATCATATACTTTTAAAAATTCTTCTTCACTATTAAATTCCATATTATACTCCTTTAATTAGATAAAATAGATAATAACATTTTTTCTGTCTCTTTAACAATATATTTTTTGTTTTTTATACGACTTTTAGCAATTGTTTTTAAAACATTATCATAATATATATCATTATCTTTATCATATATACTTACATAAATATTATCATCACTATCTGAATAATTATTTAAATCTGGCTTATTAATTTTTCCAGTAACACCAATTCCATAATTAGAATTTGCAAATAAAGAAATATTTTTTGCCATATCATGTGCTACTTCTATACTATAAACAGTATATTTTTCGATTAATTTTTTATCTACACCCATTTTTATTTTAAATTCATTTGAATAAGTAACTGCAGAAAATTTTAATACCATACTAGCATCAGAAATATCGGTAATGGAACTTGCCACTAAACCACCAGTACATGATTCCATTGTACTTATTGTCTTATTTTTATTTTTTAACATTTTTATTATTTTTTTCATATATTCTCCCTCAACAAAGAATTTAGTTATTAATATTGTATCATAGTTTTCATATTTTTATAAAAATTATAATTAATTACTTATTCTAGAAAGGTTTGATTTCACTAGTTTTTTAGGAGTATCCATATTTTTATGTTTATTTATTAAATCTTGTTTTACTTTTTTTAATTCTTCACTTAAATCTACGTAATACTCACTTGGTTTTACAATTCTTGTTACTTCTAGATATAAAGAGTTAACTTCTCTTTCACAATAACTTCTTTTTTCTTCAAGACTAGGATTAGTATACACTAAATTGCCATCTTCAAATATTGGGACTTGTAGTGGTCTAACTTCGTAATTTACTAAAGATTTTTGCTTTCATTCTTCACTTTCATGTATTAAAATATAAAAATTTTCAAGAATTGTTTCTGATAATCATGTAATTACATCTCCTAGAGCATATCCAGTTTTTTTGTCATAAAAACGATATACTTTTTTATAACCTGGATTTGTAGTCTTTACAGTATCATTACTTACTTTTATTCTAGGTTCTATTTCTATTTCTTTTTCTACTGCAACAAGTTTATATACTCCACCTACACGTTCTTTGGATGCTGCAATATTATCATCTTGAAATTTTAAATTTTTTAAATATTCTAAAAAATCTTCATTAAAATTTCCTAAGCTTTTCAAATATTCAATATCATCATCACTAAACTTAAAGTTTTTAATAAAGTAAATAGCTTCATTTTTTTATCATTTCGTTAAAAACTAATTTAAAAAAATATCAACTGTTTAGATTTACAATTGATATTAAGTAGTTTTAAAATTATTTATTATAATAAAAATTAACATCAACATTTCCATTTATACCAGGTATTTCTCCAACATTTGTAAATTGCCACATTGTTTTGTTTCCTTGATAAGTTGTATTTTCTGTATAATGTGCTAACCATATATCATGTTTTAGATCCCAAACATTCTCTAAATAGTTTTTACTGCTATATAATATTGTTTTATAATTTTCATCTTTTATTTTTTCTAAAAATGTATTTGCTAACAAATTAAGCTCATAAAAATTAATATTAAACTCTTTAAACAATGACCAACATTCCCAATCAAAAGCTATAGGTAAATCCAATTCATAATCTTTTAATGCGTCAACAACCCATAACGCTTGTTCAAAAGCTTCTTTTTCATCTCTTGCATATGAAAAATAATAAACTCCAACTTTTATGTCATTTTCTTTTGCTTCTTTAATATTTTTTTCAAAGTAAGAATCAATCTTTGATCCTTTACCAATATCTATTTGAGTACCTAATCTTATCATTGCAAAATTTATTCCATTTTCTTTTACTTTTTTCCAATTAATTTCCCCTTGCCATTTTGAAACATCTATCATTAACGATGCGTTTTCTGGTAATCTACTTTTTATTTCTGAAAAAGACAATTTATTTTTTTGTGAACTTGAAATATTTTCTTCTACTACTTTCAATGTAAATGGATATTCACTAATATTTCCACTTTCATCTTCTACTTTATAAGTTAATTTATATTCATTAGGTTTGTTAATATCATATTCACCCATTACACTACATTTGGGATTTTTAGTATAATTGTCACCGCAAAATATTACATCTTCTAAATTAAAATTAGTACCAATGACATAAGTATAAATTTTAGATACACTAGCGTATGGTTTTACATTATCAATTATTTCAATATCAAAATTACCTTTATATTTTTCATCATTTATGCAATATTCAAATTCGACATTTTCTTTACCAATTTTAGTTGTATCTATTTTATAATCTTCAATTAATGTTCCATTTTTTATTGAAACCAAATCACTTAACATAACAGATGAATATACTTCTATTTCTTTTTTTTTCGAAATCTTATAATCTTTTGAATTATCATTAATTACTTTAAATAATATAAACAGTGTAAATAATAAAATAGATAATACAACAAGAATTAATAAAATAATTTTTTTATTTTTCATAAATCCTCCTATATAGAAAAAGAAGATATACATCTTTTTTATTTATTTATTATTAAATTAAATCTATTTACTACTCTTTCTTTCCCAAATAATTTCATTATTTGATATAAATTAGGAGTCATAGAACATGATGTAAGTGCTACTCTTAACACCATACTTACATCTCCAACATGTCCTTTATAATTATCTGGATTTTCTTTATACTCTTTTACTTCTTTAGCATATCCTAGTTCGTTAGATAATTCTTTTACTTTTTCAAACCATGTTTGTTCATCATCTTCATAATTATAATATTTATCAATATATATAGTTAAGATTTTTTTAATTTCTTCAATATCATTAATTGTTTGAAATTGGTAATTAATTTCTTTATTAAAAAATTCATCAAACATATACCAAGTATAATTTTTTATATCAGAAAAGCTTGTATAATCTTTTCTTGGTTTTTTTATTGTACGTTCAATATTAAACATTGATATGCTATAATCTTTATATTTTTTTAATATATTATAAAATTCTTTATCAAATTCTTCAGTATATTTTAAAGCTCTGTTATATACTTCTTCTGCAGATAGTCTGCTAATATAATTTCTTGAAATGTTAATTAATTTTTCAAGATCAAAAAGTGAACCACTAGCACTCATTTTATTAAAACTAAATTTAAAATCATTAATTGATGCAGTTGGATTTTGATTAAGCCATTCTTCAAAGTTAGAGTTTCCAATAGTCATAAGATATAATTTAACTGCTTCTACTGGTATTCCTTTTTCATGATAATAGCTAACTGCAGCTTCTTTGTCTTTACGTTTAGATAGTTTTCTTTTAGCACCAGTTTCTTCATCTATTTTCATTACTAAGCCAAGATGAGCATACTTAGGTAATTCAAACCCCAAAATGTTAAATAATTGTATATGTACAGGTACTGATGATAGCCATTCTTCTCCTCTTAAAACATGTGTAGTTCTCATTAAGTGATCATCAATAGCATGGGCAAAATGATATATAGGAAGTCCATCACTTTTTATTAAAACAACATCCAAATCATTTTCTGGAAAAATTATTTTCCCTCTTACTAAATCATTAAACACAATTTTATTTTCATAGTTACCTGGTGACTTAAGTCTAATTATATAAGGTTCTTTATTTTTTATTCTTCTAGCACGTTCTTCGTTAGATAAATCGCGACATTTAGCAAAAGAACCATAATAACCGATTCTTTCCTTATTTAACTCTTGTAAATTTCTTGTTTCATCAAGTTCTTCTGGAGTACAAAAACATGGATAAGCTAATCCTCTTTCAATTAAACTTTTAGCAAAGCATTCATATATTTCTTTTCTTTCGCTTTGGATATATGGTCCATAATTTCCTATTTGCTCATGTTCTCCAATAACACCTTCATCAATTTTTATATCAAAGTTTTTAAGATCATTTACTATACCTTGAATACCATTTTCAACACTTCTTTTCTGATCAGTATCTTCAATACGTAAATAAAAAACACCATCTGTTTCATCAGGTATCTTTCTTTCTATCAGTGTAGTAAGTAAACTTCCCATGTGAACAAATCCTGTAGGAGATGGTGCAAATCTAGACACAACCGCTCCCTCTTTTAAATTTCTTTTAGGATACATTTTTTCATAATCTTCTACAGTTTTATTAATATTAGGATAAATTAAATCTGCTAATTCTTTATTTGTCATAAGAAAACCTACTTTCTACTAAAATCTATTTGGCTGCCCCAGCTAGATTCGAACTAGCGCATAATAGATTCAGAGTCTACCGCCTTACCGCTTGGCTATGGGGCAATGAACATATATATAATATATATGTTTTTTATATTTTTTTCAATAAAATATTTAATTTAAAACTAATTTTTTATTTTTTCCCAAGATAAATCTAAATCATTTCTTCCAAAATGTCCATAACAAGAAACAGATTTATAAATTGGTCTTTTTAAATTTAATTCATCAATCATATTCTGAACTTTAAATGAAAAATTATTATTAATATATTTTTTTATTTCTTCAATACTAACTTTATTTGTTCCAAAAGTGTCTATAAATAATGAAATTGGTTCTTCTTTTCCAATCGCATAAGATACTTGTAATAAACATTTATCGCAATATTCATGTGCTACTATATTTTTGCAAACATATCTTGCATAATAAGCTCCTGTTCTATCGACTTTAGTTGGATCCTTACTACTTAAAGCACCGCCTCCAACTGGACAATATCCGCCATATGTATCACAAACTATTTTTCTTCCTGTCGTACCACTATCTGCAAATGGTCCACCTTTAATAAAAGAACCACTAGTGTTTATATATATATTTGTTTTATCATCTAACATATTTTCTGGAATTACACTTTTAATAACCTTTTCGATAATAGCTTTTTCCATATATTCCTTATCTATATTTTCTTTGTGTTGGCAAGCAATTATAATTGTATCTACTCTTTTAGGTACATCATCTTGATATTCAATAGTAACCTGTGTTTTTCCATCTGGTAATATTCCTATTATTTCTTTATTCTTTCTAACTGTTGTCAATCTCAAGGCTAATTTATTAGCAAAAGAAATTGCACTAGGCATATATTCTTCATTTTCATTAGTAGCATATCCAAACATAATTCCTTGATCACCTGCACAAATATTTTCCTTTTCTACTGCATTTGAAATTTCTGATGATTGCTTACTAATCTTTGTTAAAACTTTAAATTCTTCTTCGTAACCTATTTCTTTTAATACATTTTTAGCAATTGACTGATAATCCAATTCTGCTTTTGTATTTTCTTCACCATATATAAAAATCAAATCGTCTTTTATTGTAGTTTCTATTGCCATTTTACTATCAGAATCAATTTTTAATACTTCATCTAAAATAGTATCACTTATCAAATCACAAATTTTATCTGGGTGACCTTCTGTAACTGCTTCACTCGTAAAAAAATATTTATTCATAAAAACTCCTTAAAAATATTATTTACTATTCATTTTAATAATTAATAGCTATTAATTATTATCCAAAAACATAACATAATATTCATCATAAGTAATATTATTTTCGTACATGTATTTTGCAATGTCTATTCCTACATAACGAAAGTGCCAAGCTTCAAAGTTATAACCTGTTATATCTTCTTTATCTTTTGGATAACGTAATACAAACCCATATTTGTAGGAATTTTCTAGCATCCAACTATACTCTTTTGAGTTAGCAAAAAGATTAGAATTTTTTGACTTGACATCTAAGGCTAATCCAGTTTGATGTTCAGAATAACCAGGTATTGCTACATATTTATCTACATAACTTTGCCCATATAATGAATAATATGTGTCATATACTGATTGTTGATCTTCATAACTTCTATATGCCGAATTAACACTTAAAGAAAGTCCAGCATCAATAGAAGCCATACATAATTTATCATATGCTTCTTTTGCTTCTTTTGATAGATAAGCTTCTCCTTCTGAACACTTATCTAGTCGTGTAATATTATCGGGTACAAAACTACTATCTAATTTATTATATTTATTTGCTAAAACTGTAGAAGAAAATTCTTTTATAATATTTGCATCTTCATAATATGGCTTATCTAAGCCAATATTAATTTGAACAATAGTATTTTTATAATCGCCATCGAAATTTTTAATGTATCTTTCAATATTTTCTGCTTTAAAAAAGTCATATTCTATCCATCTAGAAATATTTTCTACATAATTATCAATTAAATAATTAGTTAAATCTTTATTGTTTTTAGCATTTATATTATTGATGTCACTACTATTATATCCTTTGTCAATAAGACTATTAACATTCGATAAAAAATCATTATTATCATAATATTCAAGTTCACAGTAAATATTAAAATTATCATTAACAAATTCTTTACTTCCAGAAATTTTTGCAATAGTATTACTATAATCTTGTTCTAAAGCTTTCTTTGTTAAATCATTATAATATAAATTACTTGATTCACTAAATGTATATCCCTTTCTCATTAAAGAAAATATATTTACAGCTGGATTATAAAATATAACTACTAATACTATTAAAATTATAGATAAAAATATATAAAAGTTTTTCTTTTTCAATTTAATTTTCTTTTTTTTCATATAAATCCCTCTAATTATAATTATAGATTATACTTAAAAGACAAACAATAATAAGTTTTATTTTATTAAAAATTAGCTTTATATTTATGACAAATATACATTATTTTTTAGCTTTGTCATCTATTATTTTTAAAAATTTAGGAACTATTTCAATAAAAATAATTAAATATGCAATTGAAATAAAAAATCCACCAATAACATCGCTAGCATAATGTACACCCAAGTATATTCTGCTTATTCCTATTAATAAAATAATAACAAATAATGTTATACAAATTATGTTTTTTAATACTTTATTTTTAATATTTTTATATAGAAGATAAATAAGGAACCCATAAAAGGCTGTAGAAATCATTGAATGCCCCGATGGAAAGCTGTAACCAGTTTCAATAATTATATTAAATCCATCTGGTCTAGGTCTTTGAATAATAATTTTTAATAATAAATTAATTACAGTTATTAATAATAAATTTATTATTACAGAAATTCCTTTTCTTTTATCTTTAACAATTACAAATATTGTAAGTGATATTAAAACCAAAACTAAGCCACTACCTAAATTAGTTATGAATTTCATTATAATAGTCAAAATATCATTTCTTAATATTTTTACCAAAAAATTATGTGCTAAATCATCATAAAAAATTATTTCTTTTTTAAATACATCATATAAAATTAAAGAGAATATTACTAACGACACAAAAAAAACTAGAAATTTTCTATATTTTAAAATTATTTTTTTAAATTTATCTAGCATATTATCAACTCCATATATCATATAATAAATATTATATCATGTATTAAATTCATTTTCATTAATTTGCATTTTTTCACATATGGAATTTAATAAAAAGTACCATTAAGGTACTGTAAATTTTCTTTATAAAATTGTCTTATAATATTCATAAAGCTCTTTAAATCTGTTAAAATGTACTATCTCTCGCTGTCTTAACCATAAAAGTGGCCCTATTACATCTGGATCTTTTGTCATATCTATTAAATTCTCATATATGGCACGAGCCTTTTGTTCTGCTGCCATATTTTCATATAAATCTGCTAAAGGATCTCCTGTAGTAGCAAAATAAGAAATTGTAAATGGTACTCCATTAGAATCTGTAGGATATAGTCCATTTCCATGTTCAGCATAATTTGTTCCAAGACCTGCAGCTTCAAGTTCTTCGATTGTTGCATCTTTAGTAAGTTGATAAATCATTGTTGAAATCATTTCTATATGACCTAATTCTTCTGTTCCTATATCTGTAAGTAGTGCTTTTCCTCTATCATCTGGCATAGTATATCTTTGATTTAAATATCTTAAAGCTGCTGCTAATTCACCATTTGCACCACCGTATTGTTAAAGAGACATAAACAAAAATACGGAGGAATAAAATGAATTGTATATTTTTAAAAAAGAAAATAAACAAAAAATTAGAATGCAAATTAGATAAAAACAAAATAATACCAAAAAGCTGTGAAAATTGTACTTTAAAAGAATACAACTGCAAAAAACTAAAAAAGAATTATAAAAATTATCACTTTCCTTATACTAAGAATGTGATAAAGAATACATTTGTGACTGAATCATTAAAGTCAAAATATAAATTGAAACAAAAATCAAATAAGCTGGCTAAATTAGAAAAGAATAGGTCAAGTCTATTTACAAAAAATAAAGATAAATGTATGTTTTGTGATTCAACTTATCATCTTACCTGGCATGAAATTTATAGAGGAAGGAACAGATTTAATTCCATAAAATACAAATTGTGCTTAAGAATGTGTAAAAAATGTCATGACAAATATCAGGAAAATAAAGAATTTAATAATTATTGGCATAAAAAAGGACAATTGGCATTTATTACCAATTATCCTAATTTAAGATTTGAAAATATTTTTAAAATTAACTATTTAGATTAAATCATGTAATAATAATATCTGCAACAGATAATCATAATCTAGCTCAGTAATATCTTCTCCGTTTTCAGTTATTTCATATAATATCATCTCTAATCTCCTTTCTACAGTCAAACCAAGTAATCTGTGCTTACATTAAATATTCTTGATAGTTCTATCAGAACATCTGAAGAAGGCTTTGATAATCCTTTCTCATATTTGCATATACTTACTTTCGTAACACACAGCATATTTCCTAATTGGCTTTGAGATAAATTGCTTTTTTTCTCAAAGCTTTTAATCGTTCATTAAAACATAATAAAAACACCTCCTCAAGTAATTATTAACTGTTAGATAGGTGTTTTCCTTATTTTTTTATTAATTTGTTACTTTTTCTTTTTCTCTTATTTTCTCAGTCATTTTTTCTAATGCAGAAATATTAATTAAATTATAAACCTCATAGTACATTTCTAATAATTGGTCGGTTGGTAAAGATGCAACCTTTCTATCAAATTGCGCTTGTTCTATTTTTATAGGTAATTCTATTCTGACGTAGGATTTTTTTCTTAATCCTATTTTTCCCCAATTTTTTATTAGCTTTCTTTTATAAGGATCATTTTGTGTAGTTAACTTTAATACATGATAATTTTTATTGTCTTCTTCTACTATCAACCCTCTGCCATCATCTAATATTAGACATGGTCTCTTTTGTAATTGTATATTAACAGTACCATCGTCTTCACAACTTAAAATTGGAATTGTTACAATCCAAATTTCTCCTATTTCTGCCTTCTTCATATTTATAATACCTTTCTTGTTTTTAAATCTTTTTCTGACAATCCTAAAGATCTTAAAATAGAATTGTCATATTTTGTTTTTTCCTTTTTTTGTGAATAATGCACAGGGACTTTAGTATTCTTTACATCATTACGATATTCTTCTAATGACATACCTAGCATTTCTGCACATTCTTTTTCTTCTGCCAAAAACTGCTTTTTATTTAACATAAATATCCCTCCTATTCTATACTTAAATAGTATCATTCAAGCACACTAAAAGTCAATAAAATAGTACTACTAAGTAGTACATTATACTACCATTTTTTGTAAATTTGTCAAGTAATAATCAAAAAAAAAAGAGCCAGTAAAAACACTAGCTCTTAAATATTTTAGAAAACAAATCTACTATAAATTGCATTATTTTTTGGAATATATTTAATTCTTTTTCTTTATTTTCTTCAACTAATTCTTCTTGTTCAGTAGTACTTTCTTCTGTCTTTTCTGGTTCTATAGATTCTGTAGTCTCTTCTTCTTTTGGTAGTTCTACTACAATCTCTTTTTTAGGATATAAATTTTCCCAACTTTCATGATATGCTATCCAACCAATTCCTATATGATACCAAATGTAACCATCTACTGTTTTAGTATCAGTATAATTATATATACCTTTGTTAACAAATCCAATGAATTCTCCTTGTAGTCCAGGTGTTTTGCGACAATTTAATTGACTTGCTATTACTTCTATTTGATTAACATTTTCGTTCCTAGCAACTGAACTACCTATATATACAGGTTCTTCTTTTGGTAAGCTTTGAAATTTATATCCTGCTGTATTAATTAAAATTGTATAATTGGTATCTGCGTAAAAAGCTTCATTTGGTAATAATGACTTATCATAAGTATAGCACCAAGAACCATTTGAATTTTGTAAAAGTCCATAATATTTTCCCAAGTTTGCTGTAATATGGAAATGATTTCCTGTTGCAATACCATCTTTTCCTTCTAATAAAATTGTACTTCCTTTTTTAATAATTTGTCCTTTGGAAATTTGTTTTAAATTATCTTCATTCATATGTGTTAAAGTCAAATATAAATAATCTTGATCTTTTTTATATGGTATATACAATTTATTAATAGATTTTAATCTAACGGAATTAGTTACATTGCTATTAATTCCTAAAACATCTTCTACAATAAAATCATTTTGTGGTGCAAAATAACTTCTTCCACTATCTTCACAAGCTTCATCCCAAGGTTTGTCAGAATAGTTAGTACTATTTTTCCAATGTGGTAAATGATTCCCTTGATCATGTCTTTGAGTTATGTTCATAAATTTAAATGGATATATTGCATATTCTTTCATTATTCATCCTTCTTTGCTAACTTAATTAAATCTGCTACACCACCGGCACCCATAGTTGCTATTAAGCAAAGAACCAATGATTGCAATAAATTAGACTCAATCTTAGTAAAATAGCAAATTAAACCACTAATTACACCTATAAATACATTTTGTAAAGGTATAAATTTGTTAGGAATTACATCAATAAATAATTTTGTGACTGCGCCTAAAATGTAGGCAACTAACGAAATAATAATTATATAAGTTATTTCCATTTTTTCATCTTCCTTTCATTTTATTTTATTCCTATTGCTGCTAAAACAAATGCAATAATAGCCCCAATTACAGCAGTCAAAATATAACTTGTTACCTTTTTCCATTTTTCCGAATTTGCAACTACTGTTTCTTGCTCAATTTTTGCATCCAACTTTTCAACTTTCTTTTCGATTTCCATCACTTTTTCTTTTAAAGAAATTAATTCTTTTTCTTGTGCATTTGTTGAACGTATTATTGCCTCTTTAAAATTAGAAACAATTGTTTTTAATTCATCAGATATATTTTTCATTTCGTTGATAAAAACTTGTAACGAAGTGTCTAGTTGATGTATTTGTGATTTATCTTTTTCCCTATATTCTTCCAAAACTGATACTCTTTCTTTAAGTCCTTTAATTTCATTTGCATTTATCTTGCATTCAGCCATAAAACTCCTTCTTCCGCTTTTTTAATTATTTTATTATTCTAACTGTTAAAAATGTTTCATAATCTCCACTTCTAGCAAATCCTTGAACTGTACTATCAGCTTGAAGCCTAAATATATCTCCTTTTTGGCAAGAAACAATTGCTGGAGTAATGGGTGTGCCAGCCCAATACATTGTCGGATTTGATGCTTGAATAGAACTTGAACATATATATTCTTGTGTTCCTCTAAACCTTCTAATAATCCCCCAAACGTAGCCAGCAGATTTTACATCTCCTATCATGTTTGAACCAGATACTTCTACTAATGAAACGTTATCATCATTTATCATTATACCTCCGCCACTTAATATTAGTTTGTCAGTATTTTTATCAACAACTTTGTTTAAATTTATTAAATACATTGATGATACATTTTGGTTAGCGGATATACTTGCTCTTAAATATTCGTAGCCACTTTTTAAATTTATTTGTTCTAATATATTAACTTTATTTTCTCTATTTGTGTCTGCAACAAACAAATCTCCATTTACTTGAAAATCATGCTCACCTGCTTCAAAAGTTGCTACACCTTTTGTTACGAGTTGATTTTCAGCATCTTCTGTTAATAAATCTAACACATATAGATAAATATTGTTAGCTTGTTGATATGGAAGTAAATTTTCCAATAAATAATCATTAAATAAAATTTTATTATTTTCAAAAGTAAAACCATTTGTTATTTCAATATAATTGCCACTAGAACCTACTTTGTAAAATATTTGTGGTGTGTTTGTGATTGAGTTAAAAGAGCCACTAAAACAAGTAATGTTGGCATTTAAAAGTATATTTGAACTAACTTGTGTTTCTCTTTCAAAAGAATAACTATTAATATATACTTCTACATAATTTATAAGTTGTTTAGTAGCAACTTGTGTTTGAGTTAGACCTCTTGTATCAGTTACAACGATAGTAAATGTTCCTGTTTGCACTTTTGGAAAAATGTATGGATTCTCATTTGCATTTGCTTGTTGTCCATTTGTTATTGATATTGTGCTTATTGTTGCACCTTTATTTGCTGTTGCTGTAACACTAACTTTTGGTTCTGATACACTTTTTATTATAAATTCAGCACTACTGTTACTTAACAAGTCAATTACTTTTGGATTTGTTTCTTCAATTGTATAAGTAAAAGTTGGATTAGCATCTGTTAAATAACCATTCATCAAAGTACGCTGTGTTTCTCCAACTTGGTTTCCCTCACTATCATAAGTATAAAGGTTAAGGTAAAATCTTAAATTAGTTAGAGTTGCATTATTATCTAAAGTATATATTTCTTCCAGTTCTTCTTCCGTAAATTTTAAAGCATAACCATTTTCTGCGTTTTCTATTGTTCTTATTATTTTAGTATTTTGCAAGTTACTTATTGTTACTTTATTTGTGTATGTAGTATTGTATTTATTAATTATTAAGTTTAATGTATCTTCAATGTTTCCCATTTGCCAACTTGTAAATCCCCAAGTAGATTCTCTGTTAATTTTAGGAAGAACTAAAGTCCCCTCAACACTTGCTGTCCCTAATTTTGACCATGGGCAATTAATTGAAGCACTATAATAAGCATTTTGTGTACCATCAGCATTTGGTGTATTGTGATAAATCGTTTCAGTTTTTGTTCCTAATAATAATTTTTGATTTTTTCCTAAAGTTGTTGTACTACCAACAAGAACAGAGTTTATGTACCCATTTGAAGAACCACCACCACCACTGTAACCATTTAAACTTTGAAAATAAAGATAGTAGGTTACACTATGATAATTTTCTTGTTGGTTCATTATTGCATCATATTCTAAAACTAATTTAAAATTTGTATTATTAAAATATTTTTCATTTAAGAAACTAGCCACTAATCAACACCTCCTACATAGAACCAACCTGTTCTATCTTCTAGTCCATCAGTAAAAGGCTCACATCTATGATAGCCAGCAGTTATTCTTTCGGTTTCAAGCTCTTTTATTCTTGCTATTGTTTTTTGTAGGTTTTCATCATAACCGAAAAAAGCTATTTCATTTATTCCATCAGTGACTGCAAAATTTTTGTTTGTCATTAATGCTTTAAAGTTCTCATCGTTGTAACTTACTGATATTCCATTAACATCAATAGTAACCAAATTATTTTTTAACTTTTCAACACCATTATCTAGTACATTGTTTATTATTTTAAATTGCGCAAATGTATCTGTAATATTTTGTTGAACTGTATTTTCTATTTGCGAAATTTTATTTTTATTTTCATCATATATTGTTTGCAAAGAAGAAACTTGTTCGCTTATAATTCCAGAAGAAATTTCCATTTGACTTAATCTTGCTGTTTGTGTTGTTTGTTCATTTACGACAGAACTTACATTTTCAACCATCCCATCGATAGTCTTTTGTATTTCTTCAGTTGTCTTTATATCTGTATATTCTTCTGAAACTGAAAGTAAAATTGCATCATTATATTTCTTTATATCTGACTCTACTTTCTTTTCAACTTCTTCAATTTTTGATAAAATTTCATTTTTAGTGTAATAACTTTGTAAATATTTAATGCTAGTATCATCATCTTTAATAGAAAAATCTTCTACAAAAAAAGTATCCGAACTTTTTGTTGCATAATACCATTCCCCACTATGTGCATTAGGAGGGATGTTCTCATCATTAACATTAATTATCCATATATCATATTTCGAATAAGAAGAAGGCCGCTTTAAAAAAATATTCTTATGTCCGTCAGTCAAATTAAAGATAGAATGAGTAATTGTTGTTTCTACAAATTTATAACTAATAGGATTAGTTCCATACCTTGTATAAATGTATGTACTATTTTTGTTCCACCAAAAATCTCCAACATGCATATCCTTTATTAAATTTGTATTCCAATTAATCGAAGGATCAGAATCTTGATAAAATGTTTCTATTTTTCCGTCGACTTGATCACTTGTTCCTATTTTTTCAAGTAAAAAAATTCCACTAATAAAATCGTCTGTATTATTGGAATCTATTACAATGGTCCAATCGTCAATTGAAAAAGAACCAATATTTCGGTCCTTTATACATCTGTATATTTTATCATTATCAATCCAAGTGTCACCCTTATGATATGGTGGTTGAGGTTGAGATCCCCAATTTTTATTAATAGAATTTATTTTTGAACTTGTTTTTTCTTCTTCTTGTTTAAGTTTATCATTTAAATACCCAAGAGTAACTAAATCATTATCATACTTTGGAAATTTTATATTCATGTTTTTCCACCTCTAAATTCAGTACAAATAATTCCAAATTTCTTCTTTTTCATCTTTAGTAATTTTCAAATTTTCTATGAATTGATACATATTACTTTTATATTCATTAATTGAATAACCAGAAAGTTTAAACAACAAAATCTTATTAATTATAGGCTCATTTAATCCATTTATGTACTGAAAAATTTTCGATTTCCTGTACTCACTATAATTGCTACCACTATAACTTTCTTTTATAGATGAAACATAGTTCATAGTATTTAAATAATCATTAGCATAAAAATGAAAATTAGAATATAATATTTCTAATTTTTCTCCTCCATAGTCTTTGCTGTATAAATATATTTTTTGATTGTCATCTAAATTAGAATTAATTAAATATTCCATCAAATAATTTTTCTTTTCTAAAGAAGTGTATATATTTTTATCGTTGTATTTTTTCCTATTTGTATAATAATCGTATAGTTGTTGAGATGAAAACTTATACTTATCCATCTCATTTTGAAATTCACTTCTTCCATCTGAATTCATGCTATAATAGAATTTATATATTTCTTCATTTTTATCCAATTTTTTTAATTCTTGAATTGTAGGAGCTTCTGAAGAATTAGAAATTTTAGATAATAAATATTCCTTTTCTATGAAAGAATAATCACTATTAATAATTTGATACGCTTTTTTACCGGCAGCTGTTCCAGAAACGTTATCATCAGATTTTATTTCATTCAATTTTTCATAATCATTTCTAAATTTTCTATATTTACTAACAGAAATTCCCATTTTCTTTATTTCTTCTTGTTGATTAGCTGATAATGGTAAATATTCATTATCAAAATATTCTCTTGCTTCTTTCGAAGAATATTGTCCAAATAAAATATTTTGAATTACTCCTAGAACTGATTTATTGGCTTCAAATCGAAGTTTTCCACTTTTAGTATAACTTCCAGGAATATCGTGGGTATACATCGTTGCTCCTTCTACTGATTTTTTTAACTGCCCTCCGCCAAATGGAAGTAATGTATAATATAAAAGTTTTTTAGTTTCATCGCTTATTGAGCTTTCACCTTTTAAAATAGAAATTGGATTTGCAACACTAGAAATTGGCAATCTCCCTCCACCTAAAAGTCCTCCTATAAATGGAATATCTTGTGATATATTTTCTAATACTTTAGAGCTTTTTTCAATATTTTTTATTTTTTTATTATTTACAATACTAAAAATTTCATCTGCCGTATCAATTGGTGAAAATGCGGATTTTCTTCCTACTATTTTATCTGTTATTTGATTATATATCCAAGCACCAGCAAAAATCTTAAATAAAGCCATTGCTATCTTTTTTTTTGCTTCCTCTCCAATGTCTCTTGGTAAATCCTTAAATAAATATCCATATTGATTATTAACTTCTAGTTGAAAAGCTGTAAATATTTTTAACAATGGGTTTTTGGTATTAAATGCTGTCGGCATTTCTCCCTTACTTCTTCCTGCCATCAATTTTCTTGCAAAGTTATCAGCATTTCGCATCGCTTCAAATTCTGACATTCCTTTAGAAATATTTTGATAATATTTTCCACGAACAATTGCATTTGAAGTTATTGAATCTATACCTTCAAACATAAAATTTACTTTTTTAGATACACTATCCAATTTAGTCTTATATAAAGGTTCAGCAGATTTAAGCCTTGTAGTTAAAAAAACTGATTTTGATTCAAATCCATCATCATTTATCTGATTTTTTATTGATTCCTTAATACCTTTTAGCAAAAACTTGCTTTTTACTTCTCCAGCTGCTTGAGTCAATGGTATGAAATTAGTTATAGCTGAACTTAAATTTAATCCTACCATATTTGCAGACAGTCTATTACTAATATTTTGCATTGTTCCATATATTTTTCTTGAAGTCAGTTGTTCAATAGTACGATCTAATCCTGATTTTTTATTTGCAATGCTATTTGTATAATCACGTAATTCAGTTACGAAATTATTAAGTGGAGTTGTATAAGTAGAGAATATTTTTTCAAATTTTTCTTGTTTTTCATCGAAATTTAACGAATTATCATCATTAATTTCATCAATTTGATTTTGAATACCTTTATCACTATGTATATATCTTATTTCATTTTCTAAAGCACGCAATTTTTGAATATCTTCAGTAAAATAAATTATTTCCATTGCACCACGAATATAATTATCCATTCCTTTTAAAGCATTATAATCTGTAATCTTCCCTTTTCTTTGCTGAGAAAAAGAAGTCCATACTTTTCCAGGCTTAAAAGTATCAGTAATACCTGCAATACTTGTTGGTATTTCGTTGTTTTTAAATTTAAATCCTAATTTTTCAAAAATTTTACCTATTTTAGATTCAGCATGTTCTTCCACAAAATGAGGAAAATATCCTTGCCTATGTTCAATTTCATTAAATCCTTGTTCCTTCAATACTTTGTTTATTCTAGGAAGTAATTCTTCATATACTTCTCTAAAAACTTCAACTGATTTAGTAATTTTTTCATAATCAAGTTTATTTTCATTTATAAAAGAATTAACCTTTTCTCCTGTTAACAATGAATCCTTATTATATTTGTATTCTCCTAACATCTGAACAGCTATTGATTCATTCTCATTTAAATTTATTTTTTTAATTTTTTCATTATAAATATTAATCTCTTTTTGCATTTCTGCATTATGTACAAAAATTGGTTCAATATAATTCTCATAAATATTTTTTGCATCTTGTTTTGGCATGATATCATAAAAATTTCTTTCCATAGTATTAATTTTGTAATTTAAGCCTAACTTTTTATCAACCCAAGTATTAGAATTTTTTACAAATATTTTTGCCTGTTCCCTGTATTCTACTGTTTTTTCTTTTCTTATCTCTTTTGGCGATATATTAATTTCATTTATTAATTCATTAATATTTTTTTTGTTTATTAATGATTCAAAAATATATTCTGATGCTTCATTAATAGCTTTATCATCCAGTTTATATTTTTCTATAACAGAGCTATCTTCATCCATAAAATCAGACAATCTAATCAATTGATCAATTTCATTGCTAATATTTTTGTCAAAAATGCTAGGATACATATCTGAAAGTTCATTATAAAAAGAATCTATGGTTTGTCCTTCATTTTTTAATCTTAATCTGTTAAAATTTTTTTTCCTAAAATCAGAATAATCTGCAATCGATTTTTTTACATAATCTGGAACTTTTAAATCAGTTGCTCGAATTTCTTTTTTTATAGACTTTATTTCATCATTAATATATTCAATTCTTTGCTCAGAAAAATTATCTTTTAATAATTCTTTTATTTCAGTCATACTAGGATTATCATATATAGACGACAATTCTTCTTGAAATTTATTTTTGGTTTTGTAATCAGAAAACTCTAATATTTTTGAAGCCTCTTTTGTAATTTTTTTTATATTTTTTTTCTTTTCAATATTATATTTTTTTTCAAATTTTTCAGCTTTTTTCAATTTAATTTTTTCTTCAGTTTTACTAAATATATCCATTTTTTTAGAAATATCTTCTGTTTTTTTACTTTTTTCTTCTATAATATCTATTTTTGTATTTTTCTCATTTAAATCACTATAAATATAATCCTCTAATTTTTCTTCATAATCTCTGCCTATCATTTCTCTTAGATTTGCTTCTACAGTTGAATTTTTATTTACTACTTTCATTGGATTAGATTTTATATTTAATAGTGCTTGTTTTAATTCATACCATGAATATCCTAAATCTAGTATACTTGCTAATTCTTCAGAAGCTTTTACACCCTTTTTTAACCTACTTAACTCATTATATAAATCAATAGCTTTATTTCTTGTATAAATTAATCCATTTTCTATTTTTTCTTTAACTAATACGTTATTATCTTTCGATTGTAAACTGAATAATCTGTCATCATTATTTAATTTTTCATTACTCTTTTTTTTGTTAATTGAGTCAAATGCTTCATTGGAGGTTTCAATTCTAATATCTTTAAAATTTGTTCTTGTTCCTGTTGCTTTGTTTTCATAATCTCCATTTTTAACATTATTCTTAAAATCATTTTGTAATCTCATAGAATTTTGCGAAGTAGTATCAATTTTTTCATTAGAATAAACAATCGGAATTCTTGAATTACTATTAAGATTTTGATTCTTTAATAAAATATCTTGGAACTGTTTAGCATATTTAGTTTCATCATTCAAATTATTAATCGCTTGTTCAGTGGTTGTATTTCTATAAGCATCTCTCCACTTTGTTTCTAAATCTTGCGCAAAATTTCTATATCTACCTTCTTTAGTTAAATTATTTAATACTCTTTTTATACCTTCATAAATTTGTCTTATAATATTTTTAGCTTGAACTGTGTTTTGCTTTGTTAGACTATCTATAAATTCTTGATTTCCTAATAGTTGTCCAGATATATCAGCTAATACTTCACTAGAAACATCTTCAGTTTCATATATTTGCTTTAACGATTCTAAAGATTGATTAAATTCTGAATTCTGATTTGCATAATCCATTACTAATTGTTTCATAGTATCTGTTTCAATAGCATGTGTAATTTCGTGAACCAATAAAAATTCTCCTGCTCGAGGAGAATTAGGATTTATTTTTATTTCAATCTCTCCATTTTTGTTTGTGTTAATTTGTGCATTGACTGATTGTCCATTTTTATTTGTAATTGTATTATCAAATACGACTTTATAATCTTTATCTTTATTTATCTTTGAATAAATATTCAATAAATCTTTAGTTACTTTTGTATTGTTCATATTACTATTCGTAGCGCTTTGATACAATGCATCTACTTTATTATTTCCAGATGGTAAATAAGATATTATTTTTGATTTTTCTATCATCTCAGATGAAAAAGGATTTTGTATATTCTTATTAATATTTTTTTCATTTTGATTAATTGAATCATTAATTAATGAATTATTAGCGTTAGAAGTATTGCCTATACTTTGAGCATTATTATTAATAGCATTACTAATATTATATATATTATATGGCGCGTCTAATACACCAGAAGCCAATCCACCTACAATAGCAGAAGTTAATACGCCAGACCAGTCAATTTGTTCCCCTTCTGAATAAGTAGCGTTTTTCAATAATGGACTAATTATCTCTGACAAAGCTTCTTCTGCACCTTCACCTACCATTTTATAACCAACTCTAGTTAATTCTTTAACTAATTGGTTAGATATCTTTTCAATGTTTTTATCGACTAAGAAGTCTAATCCACCTTTTCCACCAAGGCCTGGAATACCATTAGTCAGCCATTCTGTTCCTATTTCTGTAGCTGTAGATCCAATAGCATACCAAAAAGCATCTTCATCGTTAGCCCCATCCTGATATGCTTCTTGTAACGCACTTCCAAAAGAGCTAGCACCTGTTGTTGCTGTTGCACCTAGTTTTCCTAATTTCGAATTTCCTAACAATAATGTTGGATACATTTGTCCCACTGCTTGAAAAGTTTGGCCCAGTAAATTATCTCTTTTTATCAAAGAATTTTTTTCTACAATTTGCGTAGTTTCATCTGTCCATCCTTCTTTACTCAGCCCTAAATTTTTGCTGATATTTGTTTTTGCTTTATTTGTTAAATCATCCTTAATCATATTATTAATGGCATTCTTATAGATTTCATAATCTTGATTAGAAATAATTCCAAGCTTATTAGCTCCCCAATTTAATGCATTCCCTCCAAAATACATGGTTGCATCTAAAATTCCCTCGCCACCTCTTAAAGCTCCTTCTGCTATATTTGTTGCAGTATTTATTGCAGTTTTTCCTATTGGTACTGCTGCTTCTGTAATTTGTTCTGCAAATGCTCTAGGTAGTTTACTATAATCGACGCTGAAAACGTCGTTAATATCATAGTTACGTAAATACTTTCGTTGAAATTCTTCACGTGCTTCATCATATTCTTTACTATTATATATTCTATCAAATTCTTTTGACATCTCTAATACTTCAAACGGACTAATTTCATTTTGATACTTTGGTTGATATGGTGAACTTAAAAAATTTGATTTTTCATTTTTTAATTTATTATTAATATATGATTCCTTTTTAGTTTCTTTTATTTTCTCTTGTTGTATCATTTTGTCGATAACTGAATCATTAGGGTTTTGTTTTTTTAAATTTTCTAAAAAGTTTTTAGAATAATTTTGCACTGTTGTTATATTATTGTCGCTATTTTTATTTGTTAATTGATTATTAAAGCTATAATTTCCTATCGTGTTTGTAATAGTATTTTTTACATTATCAATAAAACTTTCTTTGTTTGAATTTGTATCAACATTTTTTTTTGAAATATTATAAGTTCCGTTTATAATAGAGTTATATGTATTATTATTTTTACCAGAATTTTTTAATGGCTTATATGTACCATTTACGATAGTATCATATGTAGACATAAATTCCTCCTCACGATATATCAAATTCATCTAGTAAAGATTTTACTTCATCAGCAGAAATTAATTTATTAATATATGCTTCATTTATTTTATCAGTTATTTGTTTTTTTATTATTACTTGTTGAACTCTGTTAGCTGCAGAATCTGCAATTTTAAAACCTGTATTTGATTTTTTTACATTATTAATTTTATTTAGTTCTTCTCTTAATTTATAAAAGTTGCTATTTGCATTTGAAAATGTATAATTATCATTATTAGAAAAATAGCTTCCTGATTTTGCATTTGACGAATTTGCGATAGCGTCTTGCTGTTGTTTATATGCAAATTGCTTTTCAGCTTGCTCCCTTTCATATTCTTGTTGTAACTGATTTAAATAATTAGAAAATACTAAATTATATTGTGCTAAAGCTGAGTCATTAATAGACTTTCTTAAATTAGCAATATTACTATCATATTCGCTGATTAAATTTTCACGATTAGTATTATATTCTAAATTGGTATCTCCTATTTGTTTATCAACATCTTTTAATGATTCAGCCTTTTGATTTAAAATATCATTCAAGTTAGTATTATAATTGTTATTAATTGAATTAACTTGAGTTCCAACTAATCCTTGCGTTCCAAGACCAGCTCTATTCATAGCTTGTTCATTAGTTCTTAAAGATAATAAACGATTAATGTTAGCCTGTTTAGCATTATCTAAAGCTACACTGTTTATTGTTTCTTTATTGTTATTTAATTCTTTAATCGCTTGCTGATTTTGATTTTTTAAAATATCTAAAGCGTTATTTTTAGCTGCATTTTGTTGATCTATTAAATATTGATTTTGTGCTTTTATGGAATCAGAATATTTTTTTGCTTGCTCTTCTGCAGCTTTAATCCAATCATTTGCACTTGCCATTTTATCACTCTCCTCTATATTTAAAACCAGATGTATATTCTAAAATTAATCGTTCAAAAGACATTTTATTTGTACTTTTATTTTTCATAAAAAATTTTACAAACATAAATTTTTGTATTTTCTCTTTTTCAGAAATTGTTTTAGGAAAATCATCAGTAGTATTATACTTTTTATTTACTATTTCTGTTGTTCCATCATCTAATTCATATCCTAAAATAATATCAGATTTTACTTTTGGATTTAAAATTAAAGTAACATTTCTAATTGTTTTAGCTTTAGAAGATGAATCTAGTTCTAAAAATGGTGTTTCCCAATAAGCCTCTATTTCTTCAGCATCATCCAAATAATCATCAGAAAATTTACATATTTTTCCATCTTCTGTTCCAAAAAACAACAGATTATTCCATGAAAAAAATACTCTAACTGGTAAATTGTCAAAAAACCACCATTCATATTGATATTGTTCTGTCTTTGCATGTTTTGGATAACTAATATATCTTGAGTCTGCTATATAAACATTACTATTGACTGCTAAATAATATTTTCCTAAAACACTAATAGCCACCGCATTTTCTAAATTTGACTCTTTCATCAATTTTCCATTAATGTAGTAGCTACGCTGCATTGCATACTTTTCTCCATTATTACCTATTAATGCAAAAACTCCTTGTTCAGTTAAAGTTAGTGGATCATTTAAAAGATTACAGTTAGCATATCTTGAAATGCATCCAATATTCTTAACACCATCAGTTAAAGGAAACACTTCATTATTATTCATCAAGTTATATGATCTATAATAAACTGTACAATCTGTATCACTATGTTTTTTTTGAATAGCTAATGTTCCGTCTGCCAATCGTAAATAGTTAATAATTGGTTCTGTTCCTATTTTTGTAAAATTTTCATCTGGCCAATATGTTGGATCATCTTGCTCTGAATGAAAATCATAATTAGGAAATTGAATATTTCCGCTTGAAAAAATTCTATTATTATTTCCTTCATACCCAAATAAACATGCTATTGAACATTTATTAATTTTATCTGAATTTTCTTTTATTTCTTTTTTGTATCTAATAGCAACATTATCTCTTCCTAATACCGGACTAGGACCTGGAGTAAAAATAACTTTAGCCGGATTCCCCAATGAAAATTCATATTCATTAACAGTTTCCCATTCTCCATTTTGATTAAGCTTTTCTACTAGCGTGATTTCATCTATATTAATATCATCTAATATAAACTCATTCTGATCCTGTTCCTGATAAATTGTTTCTCCATTTTCATCTTTTTGACCAGTATCAACGGGAATTTTTTCTGCAAGAAAAGTATTAATTCTATATGGTGACATTAAATTAATAGGCTCATATATGGTACCACCACCAGATTTATCTCGTGCTATTGATGTGGTTGGAATTCGACCGACAGTATCAAGAAATCTAGCTTCAAAATTGGTATCAAACTTTGTAAATAGTACAACTCTATTGCCATCAAATATTAATAATTTATCATCGAAATATATACCTGTAGATCTATCATCAGCCATTCCCGTTATCATACTGGTACAAATTTCAAAATTAGAAGTGCATTGATATAAACTTGTACCGGCATGTACTAGAAATAAATCACCAATATCAGTATCAATATTCCAAACACCATTAATTCTTCCAGGTAATTTTTTTAAAACTTTGTATCCATTTCTAGTTTCGTTAAAGCCATCATTATTTATCATATTTTTAGCAAAAGGACTTCTTCTCTTATCAACTTCAATTGGCGAAGAAGTAAAATCAACTCCCAAAAAATTTTCTAATATAAAACTTTTTCTAGTAGGTGAAGAAGGAATTTTTTGCATTTTAATTACCTCCTATAAATTCATCCTATAAATTGTCTGCACTTGATTGGTTAAATTCGTTTTTTTGTTAGATATTATAGACAAATTAGTTTCAAATTCATTCATGTAAATAGTTGCAATTTGAATATCATCATCTTTGTAAAGTTCCCCAGCTATATATAATGGCAATAAAAGTAATTGTTGAGTCGATAATGGAATTTTGTAATTATCTTGCGTTTCCTTTGTAATTAACTCAGGATATTTCTCATAGTAAATAGTAATAGTATTAGAATTATTCCAATTTTTAATTACCAGAAGTTCATCATTAATAATTGTATAATTTATTGGATCTTTATCAGCTATTATTTCTCTAATATTTTTAAAATTATCTAAGCTCTTTAATAAAAATTGAGATCCTTCCTCTTTTTTATATTCTTTAGAATCAACTATTGGTTTGTCCGTTACATTAACTATAATATTGATAGCTTCATTTACTGCTTGTGGCATTGCATATAAATAAGTTTTATATTTTTTATCTGTTTTATAAACAGGCAAATTTTCTATACTTAAATCATCTTTATTTAAAAACATTTTTTTTAAAGATTCTAATTGAATATCTCCCCAAGTCATTTTTACCTCCTAATAAATAGTCAAGTGAGCAAGAGTTGCACTTGCTTCTTCAATCTCTAACTTGATAAAAAAGCTATATATATTTAGCTTTTTCTAAAATTTTTGCTACTTCTACTGGAACTTTAACAGATTCACCACGTTTAATTATCCATGGATACCCATTAATTTGAACATATACATCCACATCCTTTGGATTCTGTGGGTCAATAGGAATTTTTATTAATATTTTTTCTTTATTTAAAGCATCTGCTGTTCTTTGTGCTTCTGCTTTATCTTTTTTGGTATCTTCTGGAGTTGATAATACTTTTTTTTGAGAATCAAGTAATGATATAATTTTTTCATTGTCTAATCGTGCTTGTTCTTTTTCACTTTTAAAATCTGCTATTTGTTTTTCTATTGTTTCTTTTAGTGATTGAATTTCTTTCAAAGTATCTGTTACATTTTTTGTCTCTAATTCATTTTTGTTATCATTTTCTTGTTTTATAGTATTATTAGACATTTTATTTCCTCCTCATCTTTAAAATAAACAGGAATATCTAAGCAGATATTCCTGTTTCTACTCTAACAATTCCAAGTTCGTTTAAACGTTTGCATGCAAACATTGCTTTCCATCCAATTGATGATCTTTGATCAAGTGGATCTTCTGTTCCAGCAGATCCTTTTTGCTTAACAATAATTCTAGGCTTTCCTCCACCATTTCCTATTTCTGGTACACCATATGCATTTTTTCCATATATTAAACCTTTGTGAACAACTGCCTCTTCTGCACCTGTTCCTTTAGGTGTTTCTGTAGAAGTTCTAAATCTTACACCACTATAACAACCGATTTCACCTTTTAATAATGGCATAGCATTAGTATACTTATTAGCATCTATCCAACCACCGTTCGCTGTATCATTCATCAAGTCATATGCTTGTTCCGGACTTATAGTTGCATGATAATAACCATCATCAAATCTTTTAATATTATTTTTAGCTAAATCTCTAACGCACTTTTTTACCAATGAACCATTTAATATATCTGCTTGTGTTAATGATTCAGTAGAAATAGCACTTCCACCATATCTAACATTAGTACCAGTTGATATTTCCTCAGCAATTACAGTATTTAAAGTTAATCCTGCTTGCTCACCTTCTAACTGACTAGTTTCTGTTATAATTGGGTCTTTTGCTTGCATTTCTAATACATCAGAAATTTTAACAAAATCACCATACTGACTCAATGATTTTGTTATTGTTGTTATATCTAATGATGAACCTGATGGTGTTACACCTTCGGTTAGTGGATCTTTAGCAGCAGCTAAAGAATTAAATTTTCTCCATTCAATAGTTGTTCCTTTACCTGATGGGATTTTCTTTTTTTGAGCGTCCTCATAAAGAGTTAATTCTGGTAAACATCTTTCTAAGAGAGTTCTATCATAGAAAACTTGATTTTCTGCTGTTAAAGTAGTAATTGTTTCAACTGCCATTGTACATCATCCTTTCTGCCCAGGATTTTTATTTTATATCTCCGTCAATAACGCCCTGAACTAATTTATTAAATTCTGCGCTTGACATTGAATTATAATCAATTGTATTATCGTTACCATTAACCAAACTACCTGGATTTGCTTTGGCATTAGCAAGTGTGGTTTTAGCAACGTCAATTGCCTCTTTTCTAAAAGAATTTTTTAATCGATTATAAGAATCGTACATATCAATTAATGATTTTTTTTTACCATCAATATAATCTATAAAATTAGAATCATTTAACAATTCTGACAAATTAATATCAGGATATTTTTTATTAAAAGATTCTACATCGTTTTTTGCTTTTTCTTCAGCTTCTCTTTTTATTCTTGATTCTTTTTCTGCTGCTCTTCTCTTTTCAGTAGTATATTGAATGTAATCTCCAATTGGATCTTTACCTGATTGTACTAATTCTAGCATTTCTTCATATATTTGGAAATCTGTAGCATCTTTTATCTCTGTATTAGTAAAGGGATTTGTCTTTCCAAAAAAGGCTTCACTTTTTCCTTTTTCATAAGCTTCTTTTATTTCTTTTTCTGCTTTAATTCGAGCATCTTGCTCTGCTTTTCTTCTAATTTGTGCATATTTTGCGTTTTCTTCATCAGTTTGTATTTTTCCATCATTAACGTTTGAATCTGTAAACTGATACTCCATACTTTGGCTAGTAAAATTATTTTCACTATCTGTTTGATTTTGTTCTTCGCTTTCTTCATTTAAAGGCTCTTCTACTATTTCTTCTTTTAATGGTTCAACGACTTCCATCTTTTTTTCGTTTTCTTGCATATTTTTCCTCCTTAGATTTTTACCCTATTCAATGGGATTTTGATTATTTGTTTGCATTATTAATTGTTGTTGAATTAACTTTTTTTCACGCATCCTTTTCAATTTTTGTTTAAATGTCATAATTGATTCTGGATATAATTCAATATAATCATCAGTTGTGATATCACCTGCAGCTTTTAATTGATCTAAAAGTGAAATAGTTAAAGATTCACTATATGCTCCGGATGCACCAACTTCTATTATTAATGAATAATTTATATCTTTATACTTCGAACCATTCATATAATTTATTATTCGTTCACCATCATCTTCATAGCTAAACAATCTATTATCTGTATAATAATATTTAAAAAATTGAAGAAGAATATTACCAATCTTTTCATAAGTTCTATAAAAATTTTTTTGATACATCTCAATAGGTTTTTTTGCTTGATTTTGCAAAGCTATAATAGCACTAGCAGCCATGTTTGCGCCTATAACCTCACCTGTTGCAACTTCCGTAGAACCAGAAGTACTTCTTGTTAGATCAATTAATGTTGACGTTATTTGAGTCACTTGTGGATTTACATTTGGAGTTTGCATATATTGAATACCAAATCCTCCACTCTTTGAATTATCTATTACAATTTCACCAGGCGTGTTAGTAATGATTTGTTTTGCAAGTGCTCCTGCTTTAGCAATAATTTTAGGCCATGCTGTTTGTTGTACTGCTAATAACATCATTCCCAAATTAAAATTAACTGCTTTGTTATTTGGAATAGCTTGGGTTATTTCTCCGATGCCATAAATACTTTTTTTCCTTCGCTTGTGACTAGATACAACTACAGGATATAACTGATTTGTAAATAAAACTTCTCTTAGTACATTATCTGGTTCTTTTGGTTCTTCTAAGTCTTCTATATAATTTAGTTTGATACTTTCTTTATTAGGTTCCCACAAAGTAGGTTCTTGAATATAAGCATTTTTAGTAGCTTTTTCCCAAACAACATGACCATTAATTCTAGAATATTGTGTCAATACTGTACAAACTTCTTTATCTTTAAATTCTTCATCTATATTTTCATTATCAGCAGTAATATCACTATAATTTTTTATTCCATTTTCTTTTGATAATTTTTTGACTGTTTCTACATCTTCTGTTGATACAATTATTATATATTTTTGTTTTTGCTCATCCTTTTCGGCCGGATTAGAAAAAATTACATTTTTAGGATAAAGTATTTCGCCACGAACAGCACCAACATATGGTGTTTGAATACCGCCAGAAACATTTGAATCCCAATAATAATGATATATATATGTGCCAAGTTGAGTTGCACTTTCCTGTGCTAAATCGTCTAAATCTGTTTGCTTTAACTCTTTTAATAATCCTTCAGTAAATTTACTAAATTTACTAGCACCTTCTTCTGCAATATTAACAGAATCTATATATACTTCTGAAGTTCTAAATATCATTTTTGGATTGCTACTTAATATACTTGCTTTTTTGTTATCAGCAATCATAGAACATAGATTAACAATTGGGCGTGGCATATTTTTAGTTCGTTCTGTAGCCTGTGGCCAATGTCTTCCCTCGTAAAAATTTTCTGCTTCCTCCCATTCTTTTTCTAATCCAGAATTTTTAAAATAATTTAATCCATTTTCATATCTTTTCCACAAAACAGATAAACGTTTATTTATATCCATTTAATCACCCCTATATACCATTTTGCCATTCATCAATTAGATCTTGTGTTAAATTTTCATATATATTATTTGTATTATCTATATTTTGTTCTTTACTATTTATGGAGCTTTTTAATTCGAGATTACTTGTATCTTTTTTATCAAAAATTACTTCTAAAAAATATTTAATATATCTTTGTTGGACATAAAAGCAAATATATATACCTAGTAGAAGTCCAATAATTAAAGATAAGATGCTAAAGTTTAAAAATATAATTAATTCCATTTATTACCACTCCATAATTCCATCATAATCACCATAATTAGAAAAATCGTCATCATTTTCCAATTCAGAAGGCCAAGTAATTGTTTTTTCTTTACTTTTTGTTTCCACTATATAAATCTGTTGATCTCTAGACTGATGAGCAATGCCTAAAGAAATAACCCTGTCATCGTGATATCCGTCTTCTGCTTCTTTTTTACCATTTTTTTTCTTCACTAAAGTCAACATTTGTAACAGTGTTTCTTTATCATTAATTTTATTTATTTCTTCTTGTACAAATTTAACTAAATATCCAAGAAGTACTGGTCTTGTAGAAATACTCGTCCACCATCCAAGCTTGTCCTGAATTTTTACATTTATCGAATTATCTATCACTCTAATATATTGTTTTGTATAATCTAATCGATATAACTCTTTAGTTGGATATGTAGAATAATTGTTTTCTATTGATATTAGTGCATCATTATAATATTTACCTAAACAATACATCTGCCTTGTGTACTCTATTTCATCGTTCAATATTTCTAAAGTTGCACATTGATTTGAAGTTACATTATTTATGACATCACCGCAATAAGAATCTGATCCTATTCCAGCAGTATCTCCTCCTAGAACATATGGATATCCATCCGAAACATCTTCGTATATTTTTATACATCCATTTTGTTTATTTATCCATTCATAACTAACTATTTTTTCATTTTCATATATATATGAAAAGTCTCCTATTTTTATGGGATGTTTCAAACAATTTATTCTAGATAAGATTTTTTCCCTATCAAATATGCAACTTCCAGTTGTTAAAAAAGCTTCTTCTGCACATATAGGATATTCTTGTTTGAATTGGTTTACATCATTACCGCATTTATTTTTTATTGTATATCTTCTCCAAGAAAGTTGTTCATTAGTTAAGTTATATACTGATTTTAACAACTTTTCTTCTTCGGTCAATTCAAAGCCATCGTATTTCATTTGATATTCTAGCATTTCGTTCCAACCCACAAAAAGTGGAATAAAATCATTTTCTCCCTTTACGGACTTATCCCAAAGTTCCTTAAAAAAATCAAAGCCATTTGCTGTTGATTCAATAATAACCGATGTATTAGGCAAATCTGGAACAGTTTGTAAAAGTCCATTTAAGATTTCTTTTTTGTTTTTCGGCCAAAATGCAAGTTCAGATATATGAAGATTTGTAAATGTTGATGAACGGCCAACGCCTTTAGATCCAGCTGTCATACATTTTATGGAACTTTTTAAACCAGTACCATCTTCTTTATCAAACACAAGTTCTTTTGCATTACTATATTTTGTTTCTGGTCTTAATTCTTTTGGCATTTTCTCATACATAAGTTTTGTCATATTATACAAGTTGTTTGTTGCTTCATCACTATGAGTAATTATTCCGGTATTTGTATTAAATCTAAACATTGTATTTGTAAAATTAAGGGCTTCAATTAATGTAGAAAATCCTATTTGTCTAGGCTTTAATATAATAATTCTAATTGGTTTGTTTTTTTGTGCTTCGTTTTTTATTAAATTGTAAAGTTTCTCTTGTCCATGATTTAATTGCAGATTTATAATATCTCCATTTTTTGATTTTATTTTAATAAATTTCTCGATGAACTTTTTTCGATTAATATTCATTTTTATCATATAAATCTCGTAAATATTCTTCAAAAGAAACACTAACATTTAAATTTTTAGTTGTTTGTTCTGCATCATAATTAAAATTATTTTTCATGACAAATTGCGCTCCTTGGAAATTTTTAGTATAGAGTAGTTGTTCATTATATGCTTCGATTTCTACTCTTGCTCTAATAATTACATCATTTATATCATCATCATTACAAGAATTCTCATATCTTAAAAGTGTTGATCTACTAATTCCCAACCATGAGGCGAGTCCACATATACCAGGAATTCTTCTTTCCTTTTGGCAAAATTTAAAATATTCAGATACAAAATGTTCAAGTTCTGTAGCATCTTTGAACTTTCTCGGTCTACCTAATTTAGTTTTAAACTTTATTTTTGTCATATTAATCCTTTTTTTTAAAGTCTAATATAAAAGCAACTATCAATAATATAATAATAAAAATTAAAGCTATATCGCTAAGACTTATTTTTATCATATTTCAACTCTCTTTCACAAATTCTGCTTCTTGGGCAAAATTTACAATTTGAATATTTCATACATAAAATTGTTTTATTACTATTTTTTTTCTCATTAAGTTTTTGTTTTTTCATTTTATAATCACTCTTATTTCTTAAACTTCTAAAGCTATTTTAATAATCTTTTAGTATATATATCTTTGATTAATGGCTGTCCACTTTTTGTAATATCTGCAGAATGTTCTTTTTCAAAAAATAAAAGAAGATCATTAATCTTCCTTAAATTTTCGATATCGATTCTACCTTTAATATTCTCATCAACCATTTCTGATGTAATTAAATTGAATATTTCTAAATCAATTGCCTCAATTCTGTGCAAATATGGATGTGCTGTTAATCCGTTTAATATTGCACCATTTTCCCTATTCATTGGTCCATGAAGTCTTCGTGGCATTATTAAATGATGATAACTTGCATTTTGTTTATTTATTGAATATCCCATGAAATCATATCCAAGTTGATCTATCTTAAATTCATTTATCATAAGTCTAGTGATAGTTTTCATTTACATCACCTCTCATTATATTTTATGAAATATAAGAAAAAGCCAACATTACTGTTGACTCTGTATAGGGATGTGACATAACTTTTTTAATTATTCACAATATAATTATTTCATAAAAATAGTATCATATCGTATCATTTTCAAAAAATCTTTTATTTTTATACTTTTTATAAATCCTTTTGCATTGTGGTATCGAATAATTAACTATCCTAGAAATATTTGCCCAGGTATAATTTTTAGGATTATTCTCTTTATAATAAACAATTAATTGTTCTATTTTGCTGTACTTCTTTAAAATTCTTAATTCTTTTTCGATCCAGTTCATGAAATTTTCTATTTTTTCTTGATTTAATAGTATTTTTCTATCTAAATCTTTTATTTCCTTTATTGATACATATTCTAATATTTTATCAACTCTTTTACCACCATCTGTATTTTCTTTTTTTATATCTATACTTTTTATTCCGATAGAAGATTCTAATATTTCTTTTTCGTTCAATAATCTATCTAGTTCATTATTTAATTTTTCTACTTCATAATTTGCTTCTTTTAAAGTCATATACACTCCTTCTAAAATACAAGTTCATTTTCTAGTAACATCTTTCAAAACATTCTATTATCCTTTATTATGATATTCTATAGCCTTGATATTCTCCTACTATCACTATATACATATCTTTTGTTTGTTTACAAAATTCATTTATTCCTTTTTTTGCAATAACATTTAAGAAATATTCGATAAGTTTTTGCGTTTCTGTATGAAATATTCTTTCATTTTTACATTTATTATAGTAATTCAAAGGTTCATTATAAGGCTCATTATATTTGGGTTTTTGTTTAGAATAAACAATTCCTGCACCTAACCAATCACAAATCATTTCTACGACATATTGATATGGTATTTTACAAGGTGTATTTTTATATGTTCCAACATTATCTATCCAATATTCCCAATGATGTGGGTTATGCCCTTTGTGGTGTTGCCACGCAATACTATAACCCTTTTCTCTTTTTTCAGCATCAATTGGGCTACTACTACCTTGAAAATATCTAGCACTACTACAAAATTCAGTTATTCCGTATTTGCTTAAATCGTGCATAATACCTCTTTTATAAATTCCACATTTAAAACAAAATCTCATTACATAATATTTGTGTTTTGTTATCGTTATAAAATGTCTTATATATTTGTTCATATTATCTATTCTCCTCCTCAAATAATTTATCAGTAGAATTTATCAACATATCTATAAATTCTTCTATTTCCTTTTTCGTTTTAAATTTATTCCAATCTATATCAAATATTTTCACTTGTTTTTCTTCCATAATCTCTTTAGCCCATTTAAATTGTTGAGAATTATAATCTATTTTATTCATATTATCCTCCTAACTAAAATCACCATCAGAAAACCTATATCCGTTTATATTTTTACAATACTCAAAATTGCGTTTATTTTCTTCTTTTTGCTTTTCTTTTACTAATTCTAAAAATTCTTTAACAGATACTTCTTCATCATATTCATTCAATATTAAAATATCCTTATTATTTTCTAAAAAATATTTCCATTGTTCAAAAGTATGTATTTCCAAATTATGATCAAATCCATTATATTTATTTA
>CALVJN010000003.1 GCA_944332205.1 uncultured Bacilli bacterium
ATATGTATTCTAATAACGAGGTTGTCGTAAGCTAGTAAGCTAGAGTTATCGTTGCCAATTATATTTCACAAAAATCTCTAAATATTTATTATAATGTTAGTTATCAATATTGATTATTTCGTATTCAGTATTTCCAAGACCTAATTTGAAAGCAGAATCAATAGTATGTATACCATGACGAGAATTCATTCTTTCAATTAATGCTTTTTTTCCAGGATCTTTAGAATTAATAACTGCATCATAGCAAGCTTTATCAATTGCAACAGGATCAAGAGAAGCAAAAATTCCAATATCGGCCATTTCAGGCTTATGTGGATTAGAATCACAATCACAATCTATTGATAAATTATTAGCTACGTTAATATAGACAATATTTTCTTTTTTCTTGTAATCAATTACTGCTTTAGCAGCATCAGCCATAGATTCTAAGAAATAATCTTGTTCTGGCAAATTTGACCATATTTTTAAAGGGTCAGTTAGCTTGCCTGCCGAATGAATATAAGCTTTACCATGAGTTGAAGCAATTCCTATTGACATATTCTTTAACGCTCCACCAAATCCTCCCATAGCATGGCCTTTAAAATGTGACAAGCATAAAATTGAATCATAAAGATCTATATTTTTACCGACAATATCCTTATCCAAGCGCAATCCGTTTATAACCGGTATTTCTATTTCCCCAAATTCATCCATAATATCACATGAAGCTATTTTCTTAAATCCATGTTCATCTATTGTTTTCCAGTGCTCTTTTGGATCTTGCCTTTTACCACCATAAGCAGTACAACATTCAATAATCGTTCCATTTAACTTATTTACTAACCCCGATATCAAATTAGGATTTAAAAAATTATGCCCGCCAGGCTCTCCAGTAGAAATTTTAACAGCTACTTTCCCTTTTAATTCAGTACTTAATTTATCATAAATCTTAATTAAACTTTCACTACTTATTTCGCTTGTAAAATAAACTTTTGACTTTTCCATATTTTCACCAATCCTTTATAACATAAATCTATCATAATTAAATAATATTGTAAATATTGCTTAAAAATTAATTTTTCAATTTGTAAATGAATAAATATAAAATTTTAGATAACATTAATAATATGAAGAAAATATTATTTACAGGTGCAAGAAGTGGAATAGCCAAAAATGTTATTGACAAATTAATTAAATTAAATAAATATTACATATATATTACAGTTCACACAGAAAAAGAAGAAACTTGTATTAAAAACATTTATAATAACACTAAAAATATTACATGTTTTAAATTAGATATCACAAAAAAAGAAGATAGAAACAAAGTCATTAATTTAAACATTGATATTTTAGTTTGTAACGCCGCAATTGGTATAAGTGGATCATTAATAGAAATACCAATTTATAAAGTTAAAGAAAATTTTAATGTAAATGTATTTTCGAATTTAGAATTAATACAATTAACCTTAAAAAATATGTTAAAAAATCAAAATGGAAAAATAATCATAATATCATCATTAGCAGGTATAATTCCTATTGAATTTTTAGGAAGTTATTGTGCAACAAAAGCAAGTATTATTATGTTAGCAAAAGTTTTACAAAAAGAATTAAAAATAGTAAATCCAAATATAAAAATAAAAATAATTGAACCTGGAATTTATAAAACAGGATTCAATGAAATAATGATAGATAACAAAAATATTGATAATTCTAAATATTTTAAAAGCAAAAAGAATGATATAGAAATAAAAGATTATATTATGTTTGATTTTTTAGCACATAAAAAATTAAATAGTATCTCTAAACAAATTATAAAAGCAATACAAGAAGATAATAATAAACTTATTTACAAAGCTCCATTTTTTCAAAGTATTTTTTCAAAAATATATCAAATATTTAAAAGCTGATAAAATTAAAACATTAAAAATTATAACATATAATATTATATGAAAAATATATATTTTAATTATGAGCCCTATAGTTTTACAACTTCAGCATTTTTTATTGGAATATTATTAACTAAAACTCTAACTATTGATGAACAAGATAGTATTGGGAATTGGCTTCAATTAATAGGATTAACAATGCAAACATACTCTTCACAAAAAACTACTTTAGATAATAATACAAACGAAAATAAAACTAATAACGATTCTAATATTGAATCGTTAAAAAAACAATAAAAATTATTGAAGAGAAACTAGAAGAATTATCAAGTAATAAAGTTTAGTGAAAAATTTAAAAAAGTTAAATACTAAGTCTTGTCAAAGATAAATAAATATGATATTATTTATTTACTTGATATTTTATGGCGAGATAGCTCAGCTGGCTAGAGCGTCCGGTTCATACCCGGAAGGTCGAGGGTTCGATCCCCCCTCTCGCTACCAATTTAGAAAAATTCCTAGGTAGAAATACCTAGCTTTTTATTTATAAATATTCATAAAAATTAAAAAGGAGAAAAATGAAAAAAGAAAAAATTTACAAATTATTTTATATTATATCCATTCTACTTTCTATTACATTTATAATTTTTTTGACTATAGATTATCTAAAATATAATCCTATAACTTACTCTACACCTTTTTATACTTTTATAATTATTAGAATTATAGAATTATTAATACCTAGTATTATACTATTCCTTATAGGTAAAATTATTAAAAATAAAATAAAATAAAACAATATACTATTAAGTTTTATTCCAAACATTAAACGATGTTTTATTTTTTACATTTACATATGAAGAAGTCATTTATATAAAATATCTACCTTCTTTAGAAATATATTTTGTTATATCATCAATAAGAGATCCATCATACATAACAACTTCAGGATTTCCCTTTTTTCTTATATATAGGGTTTCATAATTAGTATCTAAATTTTCTTTTTTTATTTAAGTTAGTAATATAAGTTATCAACACACATTTGTCTTTAATATTATTATCATTAGATTTTAAACTCATATTTCTCTCCTATTTTCACTATTACTTTAATTAACTTTTTATCATTTTCGCAATTATACCGTTATATACCTTAGATAATATAACTATTATTAAAATTAGCATTATTTTGACATTTTTATACAGAAAAACTTTAATAATAGATATTTTACATTTCTTTACAAAAATTTGACAAATACTTCTTTTTTTGTTAAAATACAAGCGAAATTTAAATTAATTAGGGGGAAATTTATGGAAAAAAGTTTAATCCATTTAATTGAAGAAATTAACTCATTAAACACTGAAGAAAGTAATAAAAAATACAATACCAAAGGCCTATCACCAAAAGTGAGAAAAGCTATAGAAGATATAGAAAAAAATAGAAATCATTCATGGTTTATTGAAATGTTTAATAGAAACAAAAATAATTTAGATAAACCAGCTATAAAATATCGTGGAAATAAAATTACGTATGCCGAAATGTTCACTAAAGCATACGAATATGCAAAAAGTTTAAAGCAAATGGGATATGGTAAAAATAGTGAAATTCCAATATGCATAACTAATATTCCTGAATTTATATATATGTTTCTTGCTACAAGCCTTATTGGAGCAAAAGTTAATATTGTTGCCGATTGGTTTGCTGAAGAATATTTAATTGATATATTTAATAAAACGAAAAGTAAAACAATTTTCATTGATGATTTATCATATTCAACTATCAAAGGTGCTATTAAAAAAAGTAATATAAAAAATATTGTATGTTTTTCACTAACAGACTCATTAAAAGATGGAATAAATCCATATCAAAGCATAGATAATTTATTTCATAAATTTGAAAATAATATTAATAATATAAAAACTGATTTCACAGGAACATTACTAGGTGTTAATGAATTTTTAAATTTAGGTAAAAATTTTAATGGAAAAGTTGCAGAAAAGGTTGATTTAGATGATGTATGCTCTATAACTTATACAAGTGGAACAACAAAACCTGGATATCCAAAAGGCGTAATTCATTCAAACCGAAGTTACATAACATTATCTAGATTTAAAGAAGCCGATGTATCTGGGATGCCTACAATGAAAAATTTAACAGTTCTAGCCCATATTCCTACCGATACACATATGGAATTATCATGTGCTATTTCTGATACATTTTATTGTAAATGTGAATTAGCATTAGAACCATTTTACTCTAATGAATGGTTTCCGTATTCATTGGTTATTAATAAGCCTAATTTTGTACCAGCAAGTGCTGGATTTTGGGGTACACTATGTAAAAAGCTTACTTTCGATCCTGTTTTTGAAAATGTAAATATGCCTTATTTAATGATTCCAACTGTTACTGGTGAAGGTTTATCTGAAGGAGAAGAAAAATTTTTCAATCAAACCTCAAGAAAACATAAATTTGGTACTGAAAAGTTACCATTTCCATTAGCTCCAGTAACTTTCTCAATAGGTGGAGGTACTACAGAAAGTAGTGGAATATTTGTTACGTTATATAAATCATTACAAGAAAAAAAATTAAATCATTTAATAAAAAATCAAAAATTAGGCTTAACACCACACAAATTTGTCGACGTTGCAGTATTAGATGAAAATGGGAATTTTTGCAAAAATAATGAGCCTGGACTCTTAGTTGCAAATAGTCCATGTGAAATGATTGGTTATACAGATGAAGAATTAAACAAGAATACACATGTCGTTGACAATAATGGAAAAAAATGGTTAAGTTTAGGAACTTATTCTTATATAGATGATACCGGAAGAGTAAAAATGAAAGGAAGAATGGGAAGTTATATAACACTATCAGATGGACAAAAACTACCATACTATCTTATTGAAGATATAATATTGTTAGATACTAAAAATGTAATGTCTTGCTCAGTTGTTAAAGAAAAAGATGGTAATATAGTTTGTCATATAGAATTGCAACCATTTAAAAAGAAAAAAGAAGAAGAATGCTGTAAAGGAATTATTGGAAGAATAGAAAAGACTCTTCCAGAAGAAATAAAAAATAATTTATTTATTAGAATGAGAGATAACATCGAATCATTTCCATTAGATCCAAGTGGTAAAAGAAGTTTAAGCACTTTATCTAAAACAGGAATTGATGACAAAACAATACAGTATGATGAATTCAAAAACAAGCTAAATCCACAACAAGGAAAAAAATTAGTATTAAAATAAGTCAAATTTAAAAGAAGATATTTTATTCTTCTTTCTTTTTTTATAAAAATTATATATAATTTAAGGTATAAAATATACTCATTAAATTAGAAGGTGATTATATGGGACAATGGTTTTACTTTATTCTTTGTGGATTATTGTTTTCTATAGTACTAAATATTATTTATTTTACAAAAAAACATATAAAAACAGGTGAAACAAAAATATTTTCAATTTTACTTGTTATTAATTTAATTAGTTTAATAAGTGAATTAGCTTGTACTTATATAGGATTTACATTTCCTGAAAATTCATTAATATCACATATTGCAACAAAAATGTTTTTATTATTTTTAATGACTTTTTTATTATATATGACATTATATATATATGTAATTTGTTATGTAACAAGTAAAAAACAAAATATAAAATACTATAAATTATTGGAAATATTATCGTATATTTTATGGTTTATTTGTTGTGTTGGATGTGTAATCTTGCCAATAGTAACTGGTAAAGGATATGCAACAGGACCAGCTGTTAATTGGGTCTATGCCTGCTCTACTCTTACTTTAATAGAATGGTTTATCCCTTTTATTAAAAATTTTAAAGACATAAATAGAAAAAAGGTTATTCCTCTTATCTTGTTTTTACTATTTATGTCGCTAATTTCAATCATACAAAAATACAATCCACAAATTACTTTAACAACTGTCATGGAATTCATGATAATATTCATAATGTATCATACAATTGAAAATCCCGATGTACAAATGATTTCACAATTAGAACTAGCTAAAGAACAAGCCGAAAGAGCAAACAGAGCAAAGTCAGATTTTTTAAGCAGCATGTCACACGAAATAAGAACGCCACTAAATGCAATTGTTGGTTTATCAGAAGATATTGCTTCATATAAAAATCAAATTCCAAAAGAAGTTATCGAAGATACTGAAGATATCAGAAATGCCTCACAAACATTACTTGAAATAGTTGGTAATATTTTGGACATAAACAAAATAGAAGCAGATAAAATGGATATTAATGAAGACGTCTATAATTTTAAAAACGAAATTACTAATATGTGCAAAATTACTCAAACACGAATTGGAGAAAAAAATATCATATTTACTTTAAATATTTCTGATGATATTCCCTATGAACTAATTGGTGATAAAGGAAAAATAAAAGAAATTATTAATAATTTATTAACTAATGCTATAAAATATACCGAACAAGGAAAAATAAATTTAACTATTAAATGCATTAATAATTTGAATAACAATATTACAAATCTAATTATTATTTGCCAAGATACAGGTAAAGGTATTAAGAAAGAATTAATTAATAGATTATTTACTAAATTTGATCGATTAGATGTAGAAAGAAATACTACAGCCGAAGGAACTGGATTAGGTTTAGCTATCACTAAAGCATTGGTTGATATGATGTCAGGGAAAATAAATGTTCAGTCCCAGTTCGGTAAAGGATCAATATTTATGGTTCAAATACCTCAAAAAATTAATACTCTTAATAAACCTCTTAATACAAAAGAAAACATAGAAAATAAAAATATTATATTAAATAATATTACATATGAAGGGAAAAAAATATTAATAGTTGATGACAATAAACTTAATATAAAAGTTGCGCGCAAAGCATTAAAAGATTTCAATTTTATATTAGATGAATGTTATGATGGAAGAGAATGTTTAGAAAAAATAAACAATGGAAATACATATGATTTAATATTAATGGATATAATGATGCCAAATATGAATGGTGAATGTTGCATAAAAGAACTAAAAAAAGATATAAATTTTAAAATACCAGTTATCGCTCTAACGGCAGATGCTATAGCAGGATCTAAAGAAAAATACATAAGTGAAGGATTTTTTGATTATATTGCTAAGCCATTTAACAAAGATCAAATAAAAGAAAAACTAGATAAAGTATTTGTTAATAAGTAAAAATAAAAAATTTCTTCATATATTATGAATTATTTTTGGAGTGAGCATTTGCTCACTCCTTTTATGTTCTTCATAAGGAGAAAATTCCTTATAAACAAAAAAGAACTAATTATTTTTTAGTTCCTTTTTTTATTATAAAAGATACTCCTTTTCTATTATTTTCAATAGAAATATCATAGTTTAATAGGTTAAGTGTTTTTTTTACTATCGATAATCCTAAGCCAAATTGTCCATTTATTCCTTTTTTAAATGGATTAAAAATATCATTTACTAATTTTTCATCAATGTTAGGACCATCGTTAAATAATGTGAGTTTATTATTTTTGACAGTTATTTTAATTTCCTTTTTTGCATATCTAATAAAATTATTTAGAATATTATCAATAATAGTTTCCCATAAATCAAAAGTTCCACTAAATTTACTATTATCAATTGAAGCATGAATCTTTACATCCTTCCTTTGATACTTAAATTTTTCAATTGAAGCATTAATTACTTCACTAATATCAATTACACTAATTGTTTCATTTTTTTTATCTTTCAAATAATCAAGTTTATTTAAATACAGAAGTGAGTATACTTTTTTTTCTAGTTTATCGGTTTGTTCTTTAATAACATTTAGTGCAGTATCTTTATCTTCGACTCCATCTTCAACTGCTTCTACATAAGACTTAATAACCGTGAGAGGGGTTTTAAAATCATGAGAAATATTTTGATACATATTATTCTTGTATTCTTCCTGTTTTTTCAAAGATAGTCGCATGTCTTCAATAGATTTAGCTAAAGATTTAATTTCATCATCCGTCTTAAAATTAATTTTATGATCAAAATTATCATTTTCAATATTATCAATTTTTAATTTTAACTTTTCGATTTTTCTAACTACTACATTACTCCAAACAAATACTATCAATGCAATTAATAAAAAAGCAATAAGAAATAGAGATATAACTGTTACCATAAGGTTTCCATGTATTTTACTTAGATAGTTTTCATTAGCAATAGCAACTTTTGTCGCATTCTCATCTTTAGAAAGATAGTAATAATAAGTTTTATCATTAAATTCAAAACTTCCATATTCTTTATTCAGCATATTCAAAAGTTCATTTTTATCTACATTAACTATTCTTGTATAATTATTACTAGTATAAATTTTCCCATCGACAATATATAAATAAGCAATTTCATTACTAACGTTACTTCCTTCTAAATCACTATTTATAATATCAAGTGGATTCTTTAAAGCATTATAAATACTAGATTCATATACAGGAGTAAGTGATTTTGGCAAAATAATTCCAACAGTAACTAAAACAATATCAAATATGATTACTAAAATTAATATTAATTGTCTTCCAAGTTTATTTTCTATATATTTCATGACAATCTATATCCATAACCATATACTGTTGAAAGATTTAACTTAGGCATTTTCTTTCTTAATCTTCTAACTAAATCATCTACTGCCCTATCACTTCCAAAATAATCGTCTCCCCAAATATTTTTTAAAATTTCATCTCTAGAAAAAGTTTTATTTTTATTATTAATAAGTAATAATAACAAATCAAACTCCAAAGTAGTAAGTTTTATTTCATTTAAATCTTCTTTAACCAACCTTTTATTTAAATCAATTTTATAAGCATCATATAAAATTTCTTTAACAGAATCTTTATCTTTATAAATTCTATTTATGAGTTTATTTGTTCTTAAAATCAATTCCTTAGTAGAATAAGGTTTTGCAATATAATCATCACTTCCCATTTCAAGGCCAATAATTTTATCAATATCTTTATCCCTGGCAGAAGTAAAAATAACTGGTACAACCTCATCTTTTTCACGGATTGCTTTAATAATATCATATCCTGTAATATCATCTTTTAACATTATATCTAATATCCATAAACTAGCGTTATTTCCAATATAATCAATAGCATCTTGCCCTTTAAAAAATTGAATTACATTATATCCTTCTTTTTCTAAATATGTCTTTATCAAATTAGAAAGACTTTCTTCATCTTCAACTAAACAAATGGTATACATACAATCACCTATTTCTTATTATATCATAAATTATCCACATCACCCCATTTCTTTTTTTAGTTCTATATAAATACTAAAAATGAATATATTGTTATATTAATTTGATATTTAATTCTTATTCGATAATCATCATCTCCTTTTTACATATTCAGTATATAACATAATTGTAGTGAAAATATTTAAATATTGTGGTAAATTATGGGAATTATTTAATTTCAAAATTTAAATTAGAAGTCATTTTTTTTACTAAATTGTAACTGTTAGCATGACTACAATGGGCTTTCCAAGAATTAAAGCTTAATTGTACTTTTTTAAAATCTAATTTTTTACTATTAAATAATTTATTCCATTTATTAATCTTTCTTTTTATATCTTTTTTACATCTTTTCCTAACTAAAATATGAGTTTCATAAATTTTATAACCACAAAAATCAACACCTAATTTATTAGGAAAATAATTAGACTTTTTATTAAGCGTCAAATTTAACTTTTCATCAAGAAATTTTATAATTATATTATACATAAGCAAAGATTCTTTTTTGTCTTTTAAAAGCAATACAAAATCATCCATATATCTTATATAATATTTAACTTTTATCTTTTCTTTAAGATAATGATCTAACTCATTCAAATAAATATTAGCAAAAAACTGACTAGTATAATTTCCAATTGGTATTCCTATACTACTATCATTATCACTTACTAATAACGTTTTTGTAAAATTTAAAAGGTATGAATCCTTTATGTATTTTTCCAATATTTTTAAAAGTAAATTATTATCAATACTATAAAAAAATTTTTTAATATCACATTTTAAAATATAATAATTTCCATATTTTCTTTTCATAATACGCATATACTTTTGTAATTTTAATACTGCTTTGTGATTTCCTCTGTTTTCAATACATGCATATGAATCTATTATAAACCGTGGAATAATATAAGGTTTTATAAATTCTTCAATATACCATTGATGAACAATCCTATCTTTATATGGTAAAGACTTTATTATTCTTTCTTTTGGATATTTAACTATAAATTCTCTATATTTCCCCAATTTGTATTTTCCTTGTTTAATTTCACACATTAAATTAATAATATTACTTTCTAAATCTAATTCAAACAAAAGGACTTCTTTTTTATTAGCCTTAGCCTTTTTAGCTCTTTTATGTGCATCTAAAAAATATATATAAGAAAGTTTGTCAAAAAACACATTTTTTATTGTCTTGGGCATTTACTAATCCAACCACCTAGTAAATTTCCAATATTACATATCTTTTTACTCCATGCATAATAATTTTTAATTGAAATATATTTTTTCTTATAAGATACACGAATTAATACTTTTTGCATTTTTAAAATGATATCTAATCTATTCAAATTAATTAATTTTGTCTTATAATCATATTCTTTAAACGCCGATAAAATACATTTCATTCCATCATAAGTATTATTTTTAATCTGCGTAACTAATGATAATTTAACACTCTTAGGGTATTTTTCAGTAATAGATTCTACATAGTATATTAACTCTAAATACTGTTTATATATAATTAAATCTTCAACTTCTTTCATTTATTTTCTCCTTTAATTCAAATAAAAAATTCATAGCTTGGATTGGGGTTAAATCGTTTAAATTAATATTTTTAATCATAGTAATAATATCATAATCTTTATAATTACAATTAATATCTTCATAATTTTCAATAATTTCAATATTCAAATTATGATTATTAAAAACATGCATGTATTGTTCTTTAGAACAAACAGGAAAGCCACATTTATAAACATCTTTTGAAAATAAAGTCTTTTTCAAAACAACATATTCATTTATATAATCACAATCATCTTTCAAAAATATATAAAAGTTACCATTCCGAAACAAATATAATTTATTTTTATCCTTATTTTTTAATGCTAAATATTTTTCATAAATTTTACTCATAATACTCCTTAAATAGAAAAGCAGTACAAAAAAACGTACTGCTTAATTCCATAACATATAGAATTCAAAAAAATTTACTAACCATATGCTATTGTTTAAATTTTCTTTCATTACTGAAAAGGAATTAGATTTCTATGATAAATGCAAAATTATAATCCGTAAATTATAATAATTTAAGCAAGTCATAAAAACTATATATCATAGTATGCACAACACCAAGCGGAAAGAAATGTTGCTGTTAGCATGCCCGTTGTTGTTGTTGAAATAGAACGCACCAGCTCCAGAACCGTTGTTATAGTTGCCCCCACGGTTGAACCAAGGGTTGCTAGAGTTAACAAACCAAGAGAACCAAAAGAAAGAAAAAAAGTTATCAATCTAATCCCTACATTATATATATAATATAATAATGCCAAAATTTAAAAATGCCAATTGCCAAAAAGGGAGCAATTGGCATAATTAAAATACTCTTCTACTATTAAATCTGTCTATCTATATATTTTGTTTATTTATTAAACCACAAAGATCAGGGTTAAGTTTTTCCACAAGCGGAAAAACTATAGGCACAACACCAAGCGGAAAGAAATGTAGCCGTTAGCATGCCCGTTGACGTTGCTGAAACAGAACGCACCAGCTCCAGAACCGCTGCTACAGCTGCCCCCACGGCCGAACCAAGGGTTGCTAGAGTCAACAAACCAAGAGCTATCACCATACCATGAACTTATTAATCTATTGCATATTCCGGTTTCTCCACACTGTTCTGTTGGTCCTGTTGTCTGAATAGTCCCAAACGGTCCCATCTCTCCTGTTGCATCTCCTAGTATTCTATTTTTCTTATTTCCATTACTGTTTACTTTATAACTATCATAATATTTGCTACTAGGTAAGTTTATACCATTTGTTATACTTGTTATACTACTATCTACTCCTGATACTAAATTATCTCCAGTTGTATCACATGTTGGGCATCCTAATGTTCCATTAAATCCTGAATTATATATATTATGTCTTCCTGATAATGGTAATCCATTATTATCTACTTGTACTCCCATCACATATTCATGGGCTCCTCCTGACATATCATATACTCCTGTTATATTTCCTGTTGTACTTGCTAAATATCCGACTGTTGTATTATATGCTTGAGTTACACTACTACTTGTTCCATAATCTTTATATTCTGGCCAGTCTACTGTCGGTTCAGATACCGAAGCATATCCTGTTTTATAACTAGAATTATTGTTTATTCTTATTTCGTCACTTATTCCATATATAGAATGTGATAAATATGCTACTGCTCCCCATTCTGTATTCTTCATCATATGAGATTCTAACTCTCTTTGGTAGTTATAACTTACTGTAAAAGCATTTGCTACTTGAATATTTCGCCAACTATAGACATTTGGTTTTACTATTACTTTATCTACTTCTGTTGTATTCTTGCTTGCTCCAGATGCACTTGTTGCTCCATCATATCCTGTCTCAAACTTTCCTACCCACATCCCATTTACATCAAAACTAGTAAATGCTGGATGCGTTAACCATTCTCCATTACTACTTCCATTTGATGGGCTTATACTTTTACTCTCAAACTCTATTTCTATTTCATGTACTACACTTTCATCTACACCACTACTTGATACATTATCTACATTCCATAACTTATATCTATATCTTGGTATCCATACAAAATAACTCTCTATTTCTTCTTCTGGTATTACTTCTCCATTATTATAACTCTTACTTTCATCTTTTAATATTACGGCATTTGCCCATCTTTTCTCTTCATAACTATACCACTTAGTATTAGTATCTGCTTTCTTTACTGTTCCATCATTTTCTATTGTTATTGGTATTAAATTATTCTTTAATCTTGGATATGCTCCATTTAAAATACTCTCTTGATGCATTCCTATCATGTCCATTGATAGACTTCCATCTACATATCCTTTTTCTTCTATATTTACTGTTGCTAACATTTCTTCGGCATCATTTATATCACAGCTATCCTTTAATACTATAATCTTTTCTCTATCTCCTACACCAATATTTGTAGATATACTTGTTACATTATTTTCTATTCTATCGACATCTAATAAATCTTGATATGTTAAATATATTCCAGTATTTGTTTCATCTCTACTTGTCCAATAATAGTCATACCCTGTCCCATCATATGTTACTACTACATAATACTCTTCCCAGTCTCCATATGGACTTTTTCCTCCTTTTTCCATTGAAACACAACTTCCTGGTATATAATATGTTGCTTCTTTATCATAGACTGGTATTTCTGCTGCATTTATCTTATTTCTTACTCCATCTATATATCTTGATGCTGTTGTTATATAGGCACTCTTTCTTGATGATGATATATACTCTGTTACTGCTGGTATTGCTATTATCATTAATATTCCTAATATTATTATTACTGCTAATAGTTCTATTAAGGTAAAGCCTTTTACTTTAGTAAAATGCCCCCCCCTCGAATATTTGTTCGTATTTATATTATTCATACTTTTACCTTCTTTCTATCTTATATACTATCATTCTACTATGTTTTAATTTAAATAGCAACTTTTTTTAAACAAATTAAAAACTGTTAACTAATATGTTAACAGTAAATCAAAATTATTTTGATTTTTTACATCATATTTTCAATCTTATTACTAGCTTTTTTAGTCATTTTTTCTATAGTGTTTTTCATATCATGAACACATTCTGGATTATATTTTTTATAAATCATCCAAGAAGCATATCCAACACCCATTAATGCTAGTATTTTCCATGCCTTATCCAAAAGATTCACCTCTTTAAAATATGATATGGTATTTTCATACCATTATTATTATGACTTATTTTATCTAATCTATGCTAAATTTTTTAATTAACTTTTCTTTTATAGAAGTTTTTCTAATATCTTGTAAATTATTTCTACTAGCAATTTTTAAAGCATCTATATCTCCAAGTAAAATAAGATTTTTTTTAGCTCTAGTTATTGCTGTATAATAAAGCTTTCTATATAACATTTTATTATATCCTTTTACTACTGGCAAAACAATAACATCAAATTCACTTCCTTGCGATTTGTGTATACTTATAGCATAACCAAGTTTAAATTTATTAAAATTGCTTGGTGTAAATTTTACTTGATTAGTATCAAAATCAATTATAATTTCTTTATTATCAATTTTTGATATTATTCCAATATCACCATTAAAAATTCTTTCTTCTGGCATATTAACCAACTGTAATACTTTATCATTTTCTCTATAAGTAAATTCCCCTATTTGTATTTCTTTTTTATTATTAACTTTTGGATTAAAAATATTTTGTAAATATTTATTTATATTATCAATTCCATTTAAACCTTTATACATCGGTGCTAACACTTGAAAATTTCTAAAATCATAATTTTTATATTTTAAACAAATACTTCCTATTTTTTCCAAGATATTATCTTTTGTATCCATAAATGTTAAATCATCACTTATATTTATAACTGATTCATCAACTATTCCATTATTAACATCATGTGCAATAGTAATTATATTTGAATCATCACCTTGTCTGTAAAGCTTTTTTAAGCTAATAACATTTAATAAATTAGATTCGATCAAATCTTTTAATAATTGTCCCGGTCCAACACTAGGTAATTGATTATAATCCCCTACCATTATAATCTTTGTATCTAACCTTAATCCTTTTAAAAGACTATTAAAAAGCGGTACATCCATCATACTTACTTCATCAATAATAACTATTTTAGCATCACTTTTATTATACTCATTTATAGCAAATTTATCTAAATCCTTATTCCACTTTAAGAAACTATGTATTGTATAAGCAGGGAGTCTTGTCTTTTCAGCTAGTCTCTTACTAGCTCTACCTGTTGGTGCTAATAAAATCATTTCGTCATTCAATTTATCATAAGTTAGTTTATTGACATCTTTATATAAGTCAATTATCGATGATACAATAGTTGTCTTTCCAGTCCCAGGTCCACCAGTTATAATTAAAAAATTTTTCAAAATTGCATTTTTAATTGCTAACAATTGCTCATCATTGTAAACTATATTTTTATCTTTTTCAATTTGCCCTATATACTTATCAATATCATCAATTTTAAAATCTTCTTTTAATGAAAGATATTTTATTCTTCTCGTAATGTTCTCCTCAGCATCCCACATTGACATCAATAAATAATGATCTTCTTCTTTAACTATTTTTATATCCAATATAAGTTCATTTAAAAATTCAATAAAATCTTCTTCAATAATATTATTTCCTAAAAACATTATTGTATATTTATATATTTCTTCTATATTTAAATAACAATGACCTAACGTATTACATAATTCTTCCATTGTATATATAATAGCAGCTTTTACTCTTCTTTTATCACAACGTCCATAATCATGCTTTAATGCAATAGCATCTACTTTTTTAAACGTTATTTCCTTAATATCTTCTATTAACTTATAAAGATTTTCTTCTATTACTGAATTAGTATTTGCTTTATATTTATTATAAATAAGCATACTATCTTTTGTTAAAAATCCTAATTCATTAAGATTTAATATAATATTATAACTAGAATCATACTCTAATAAAGTATTATGCAAAATATCTATTTGCTTTTTAGTAATTTGTGGAATTAATAATAAATTGTCAGGATTATCTATTATAATTTTTAAAGCATCACTACCTAAAAAGTCAACTATTTTTTTTGCGGTTTTTTCTCCTATTCCCTTAAATATCCCACTTGCTAAAAACTCTATAATAGAATCTTTTTCCTCTGGCATAGCTCTATCAAAAAGTTCAACTGAAAACTGTTCACCATATTTTACGTGATTAACAATATTTCCATAAAAAATATAAGTATCATAGTCATTAATATCGTGAAAATATCCAGTAAAAGATATTTGTTGATTTATTAAATATTCAAATTTATTCGATGACTCTTTAATTTTAAAAGTACCAACTGTATATCCATTATCATTTTTATATATAATTTTTTTTACGTTCCCTTTTATATATTCATTCATTATACACCTCGAAACAATAGATAAAAATATTATAACACAGATAATAAAAATTAACTAAAATATAGTTGAAATTACAAAAACACAAAAAGAAATAATTAGGTCATATGTAGTAGCATTTTTGTCATTAACTAATAAACTATATTAGAAAAAGGAGGAATGAATATGTATTACTGTGGTGGAGGAAACTCTTGCACTCCAAATTTCCAAACATGTCCTATGCCAATGCCATCTTGTGGATGTGGTAATAATTCTTCATATGCAATAGTTTTAGTTCTATTTATATTACTAGTAATTGTACTTGGATCTAGATATAATAGATAAATATATCTTTAAAAATTAATTAAATCGTGATAAAATATCTACGTTGAGGTGATAACATGCTAAAAACGAAAGATATTTTAGATGAGAAAAATAAATTATTACGAACTATTAGTGAAGAAGTAACATTTCCATTATCTGACAAAGATAAAAAAACTATCGATTTAATGGTCGAATATTTAACTAACAGTCAAATAGATGAACTTGCTGGAAAATACAATCTTAGACCTGGAATGGGAATGGCAGCAATACAATTAGGAATTAAAAAAAGATATATTACCATTGTTCATGAAGTTGAAGAAGGTGTTTTCGATACTTATATTGTTATCAATCCTAAAATAGTTAGTTCTTCTGAAGAAAAAATATACGTTGAAGATGGTGAAGGTTGCTTAAGTGTCAATCGTGAAGTAATTGGAATAGTTCCAAGATCTGCGAGAGTCACCGTTGAAGGCTTTGACATCGATGGTAAAAAAATTAGAATAAGAGCACGTGAAGAATTAGCTATCGTTTTTCAACATGAAATTGATCATTTAAATGGTATATTATTTACTGATCACATTGATAGTAAAAATCCATTTAAATATCAAAATATATATAGATCAATATAAAAAGAGACTAAGGTCTCTTTTTTTAATATATAGATGAAAATTCCACTTTCAATGTTGTTTTATCATCTAAAACTGTATTTGGTAGAATACTTTGTGAAACAACATATCCTATCCCATTTGTTTCATAAGGTATATCTAGTAAAAACATTAATGAATAAAAATCTTTAGTACTATATCCTACAATATTTGGCATTAAAATATTTTGACTATTAGTTAATAAAAAAACCTTATCTGTTTTATCAATAATAGAATCTTTTTGTGGATACTGATTTACAATTACATTGCCATCGCCAATAACTACAACCTCAACTCCGTAACTATTTAGCTCAGAAACTATAGTCGCTTTATCTTTATTAATATATGATTCAATTTCAAAAGTTTCCAACTTCTTAATATTATCATCCTCTTCATCATATATTTCTAAATATTTGCTAACATTTTTTATTATTTCTTGAACTAATTGTTTTGTAGGTTTTGTTCCATTTGTAGGATTTTTTATTGCTAAATAAATAATTACTTCTGGATCATCTCCTGGAAACATTCCTGCTAATCCACGGACAATTCCATCTGTATACCCTGTACCATTTTCATTAGCAACTTGCGCTGTTCCAGTTTTAGCAATAAAATCATAACCTTCCATATAATAATAGTATCCTGTAGAAGTTGATGAATTACCATTTATAACATTACGCATCAATTGTTTTATTTTTTCGACAGTTTTTTGACTAGCGACTCTTTCTATTTCAGTTTTTTCTCCTTGATATAGTATTTCCCCTGTATCGGAATCAACAATTTTATCAATTATATATGGTTTTAATAGCACACCATTATTGGAAATTGCTGTTAAAGCTTTTATATTTTGAATTGAAGTTGTCGTTATTCCTTGTCCAAAACCGGCATTCAAAATTTCTGTTTCATATTTAAAATCAATTTTTCCAGAAGATTCATTTGGCAGTTCAATTCCAGTTTTACTTCCAAAGCCTAATTTTTTATAATATGCTTTTAACATATTAGCATTCATGTATTTATCAATTAAATTCATAATAGCAACGTTACTAGAAAGAGCAAATCCTTGATCATAAGTTATCTGCCCCCAGCCATTACGATCCCAATCTCCTATTTGAGTACCATCTTGTGCTGTAAAAATACCAGATAAATAAGTTTCATCACCATTATAAACACCATTTTCCATAGCTGCCATATAAGAAAATATTTTCATAGTTGATCCAGGTTCAAATGCATAAGAAATATTTTGATCAAGATATGATACCATATCTTTTTTATTAGGATCAAATGAAGGATAAGTAGCACTAGCAAGAATTGCTCCAGTCTTAGCATCTGCTAACATTATTCCTAACCAATCTACAGTGCAATCTTCTAACATCTTAGTAATTGCTTGTTCTACAAACAATTGAATATTACTATCGATAGTTAAATACACATCATTTCCATCTACTGCTTCAACTGTAACTTCGCTAGTACCAGCTATCTTATAACCAGTCAAATCTTTTTGATATAAAGTATATCCATTTTCACCAGTTAATTTATCATTACAATAAGCTTCAATCCCCATTTCTCCAACTAATTCTTGATAAACTTCACCATCTTCATTAGTAACATCTTTTTTCTTTGCATATCCAATTGTATAAGATAAAAAATTACCATAAGGATAATATCTCTGCTGTGTTTCAATAAAATCTATTCCTGGCAAATCCAAAGCTAAAATTTCATCTTTTTTAAGTTCACTTAAATTCTTTGCTTTACTACCGAATTCAACTTGATACGCATTTTTGGACATATAACTAATCAATTGCTCTTTACTTATATCTAAAACAGTGGATAAACTCTCAGCAGTTTTTTCAACATCAACAACATGTTGAGGATTATTTTCATCCGTTGTTCTACTAGGTGAAAGATAAGCAATTAAAGTATATGATGAAATATTTTGCGCTAAAATATTACCCTTAACATCATATACAGTTCCTCTTTTAGACTCTAAAACTTCTTTTCTTGTTGTTCTACTATTTGCTAATGTCTGAATATCCACACCTTCAACAATATCACTTAACGACAAAATGCCTATTCGAAAAATAATTATAAAAAAAATTAAAAAAGCAAAGAAAATATAAATTTTACTAAATTTAATATTTCTAAGCTCATTTTTCTCTCTCATCTATTATCACGACCTTATTCAACAGACTTTATATTATCATTATTATAACTTAAACCCTGTTCGTGTGCAACCTCAATAATTTTATCCAATGAAGCAAGTTCATTTATTTTCATTGATAAGCTTTCATTTTTCTTTTCTTGCGTTTTTATCTCTTTTTTAATTTGCTCAACTTCAATATTTACTTTTGAAAATGTAGCTTGTAAAAAAACAACTGCAAATGGAGAAGCTAACATAAGAACAAAGACAAAAGTGTAAATCAACTTTTCAAATTTTCCTATTTTTAAAACTTTCTTCATTTTTTTTGTTTTCATTTTATCACCCTATTTTATTCTTTCTATTATTCTAAGTTTTGCCGATCTAGAACGATTATTCTTTTTTAATTCATCTTCACTAGGTTCAATTGGCTTTTTATTAACAAGTTTAAAATCAGGAAGATAATTATCAGGTATATTTGGCAATCCTTTAATTTTTTTATCAACTTCTGTATACTTTTTAAAAACATTTTTAACAATTCGATCTTCTAAAGAATGAAATGTTATTATAGCAATTCTTCCATCAATATTTAACATTGAAAGTGCATCTTTAATAGAATCCTCTAAAATATCCAATTCGTGATTAACTTCTATTCTTATAGCCTGAAAAACTTTACGAGCAGGATGCTTATCCCTTTTAGCTTTCATTGGTAACGAATCAGAAATAATTTGTACTAATTCTAATGTCGTTTGAATTTTCTTTTTTTCACGATACTTAACAATGTTACTAGCAATAATTTTTGAATATTTTTCCTCACCATATTCAAAAAATATTTTTATTAAATCGTTTTTGCTATATTCATTAACAACATTATATGCAGAAAGAGATGCTTCTTTATTCATTCGCATATCAAGAGGTGCATCATGATGATAACTGAAACCTCTATCAGCATTATCTAATTGCACAGATGAAACACCTAAATCAAATAAAAAACCATCTACATAATCAATATTTCTTTTTTGCAATTCTACTTTTAAATTTGAAAAATTACTTTTAATTATAGTAAAATTTTCACCTATTTCATTTAACTTATTTTTACTATAATCAATAGCATCTTGGTCTTGATCAATGGCGAATAAATAACCCCTTTTTATTCGTTTTAATATATAGCTAGAATGTCCAGCATATCCCAAAGTACAATCAACATAAACACCATCCGACTTTAAATTCAATCCATTTATTGATTCTTCTAACAAAACACTTATATGCATAATTATTCTTCTCCTTTTGTCCAATCCGAATCAAATAATGTTTCAGCAATATCGCTCATTTTCTCCTTGTTAATATCATAGAAATTGTTCCATTTTTCACTAGACCAAACTTCAATTCGATCTCCTACGCCAATAATCACGCACTCTTTTTTTAAATCAGCGTAGGAAATCAATGGAGAGGTAATATTAATTCGACCTTGCTTGTCAAACTCTGTTGCAGTAGCACCTGATAGGAAAAATCTCATAAAACTACGAGCATCCTTTTTCGTAAATGGTAAATTATTTAATTTACAAGTAATTTTCTGCCACTCATTCATTGAATAGATAAAAAGGCAATCTTCTAAACCTCTTGTAATTATAAAACTATCTCCTAACTCCTCACGAAATTTTGCTGGAAGAATTAAGCGGCCTTTATCATCAATATTATGATGAAATTCACCCATAAACATATTAATCCCCCACTTTTCACCACTATCAACCACTGCTATTATCATATTACTATCATATTTTTTTTTTGTAAAGATTTATTTTAAAAAAAAGAATCTCTTTACGTAAAGAGATTTATAACACATTTAATAAATACTATTACTATGAAATTTTTACTTCAATAAGAAAATAAAAATTATCAACTTCTTCAAACACATATGTATAAACAGGTAATTCATCTTTTATTTTATTATATAGACTTTCTACTTTTTCATTGCTAGTAAAATAGTCTTCCCAATCTTCATACTCATTTGAACTTATCAAAGAATTCTCTTTATTCAATGAATCTTCATAAGTACCATAAAAATTAGAAGTTATCCCACATATATCAGTACAATAGTCACCAAACATTTTATTCATTTTTACTTCATATAATATATCACCGTTAGCTTTTCTGATTTTTTCAACCGATATTGGATAAGAATATTTATCGTAAATATAAGAAATGCCACCATGTAAATGACTATTATCGCTATATTTATAATATCCTTCTTTTGAATTATATTCAAATATTGGTTTATTGTCTATTGGACACAAAATATCTTCATTTTCAATTTCACTATCACCAAAATAACGCTTATAAAATTCTATAACATCTTCTGCTGATACTAAAGATCCTTCAGAGTAAAAATTCAAAGTCTTATCATATAAATCATCTGTTTCAACTACAAACCATAATTTTTCTTGATTTGATAATGATGAAACATCATATTCACCTAAATAGTCAAAATAAGAATACATATTAGTTTTATATACGACGTTTATTGCATCTTCAGAATTCAAATCAAGATTAACACTTTCAACTACTCTATCAAATAATAACCATTTAAAAAAAAGGATTAAAATTATTAATGAAAATAAACTAATAACTGATATAGCAATAATTTTATTTTTTTTCTCAATCTTTTTTCTCTTTGACATCTTTCTCTCCTATCTATTTAACATACTTTTCGTTTCAATTTCTTTCTTTATTAATTCAATAAAATCATCTAAAGAAACTGTCGTTGTATCAGTATTTCCATATTTACGATAACTTACTACATTATTATCTTTTTCATTTTCACCAATTATCAAAGTATATGGTATTTTTCTTGTTTGACTTTCTCGCATTCTATATCCTAATTTTTCATTTCTATCATCTAATTCAACACGAATATTATTATCACTTAAACGTTTTTTAATTTCACTAGCATATTCAGTTTGATATTCACTATTTACAGGAATTATATTAACTTGAACAGGTGCTAACCATAGAGGAAAAGCTCCAGCATAATGTTCTATTAGTATTCCAATAAATCTTTCTATAGAACCATATATAACACGATGCAACATTACTGGTCTTTTTTTAGAACCATCTTTATCTATATAAGTTAAATCAAATCTTTCTGGTAAATTCATATCAAGTTGAATTGTTCCACACTGCCATACACGACCTAAAGAATCTTTAATGTGAAAATCTAGTTTTGGTCCATAAAAAGCTCCATCGCCAGGATTAATTTTACAAACATGTCCTGCTTTTTTACAAGCTTCTTCCAATGCTTTTTCAGATTTATCCCAAATAGCTATATCGCCAATATATTTTTCACTAGGTCTCGTAGATAATTCTATATCATAAGTAAGATTAAAGACTTTATACATTCTATCTATAAAATTTATAAGTCTAATTACTTCTTCTTCTATTTGATCTTCACGCATATATAAATGAGCATCATCCTGTGTAAAAGTACGTACTCTAAACAAACCATTTAATGCCCCACTTGCTTCATGCCTATGAACCTGACCAAGTTCCCCTACTCTAAGTGGTAAGTCTTTGTATGAGTGTAAACTATTTTTATATACAAGCATTCCCCCAGGACAATTCATTGGCTTTATTGCAAATATCTTATCATCTATTTCACTTGTATACATATTTTCACGATAATTATACCAATGACCTGATAATTCCCACAAATCTTTGTTCAACATAATTGGAGTTTTAATAAATTCATAACCTTCTTTAATATGTTCTTGATACCAAAAGTTTTCAAGTTCATTACGAATTATCATACCATTATGTAAGAAAAACGGAAATCCTGGACCATATTCACTCATCATAAACAATCCTAACTCACGTCCTAATTTTTTATGATCTCTTTTTTTAGCTTCTTCTAAAAAATTCAAATGTTCTTCTAATTGTTCAGGGGTATCAAAGCAAACTCCATATATTCTTTGTAACATTGAATTGTTACTATCATTTTTCCAATATGCACCACTTACTTTTAATAACTTAAAATTTTTAAGTAATTTTACTGATTCAACATGTGGCCCTCGGCAAAGATCAGTAAAATCACCTTGTGTATAGCAACTTATAATCGAATCTTTTTCCATATTGTTTATTAAATCAATTTTATATGGATCATCTTTAAATTTTTCTAAAGCTTCCTCTTTACTCAACTCACTTCTAATTATTTTTTTACCATCTTTAGCAATTTTTTTCATTTCTTTTTCTATTTGAGGTAAATCTTCTAACGTTAAAGTCTTACCATCCAAATCAATATCATAATAAAATCCATCTTCTATTACAGGACCTACCCAAAATTTTGCATTTGGATAAAGGTGTTTAACTGCTTGTGCCAAAAGATGAGCACAACTATGATTTAAAATATTTAAATTGCTGTCTTCTTTAATATTTAACATATATATTCCTCCTTAAAATAAAAACTCCTACATAACTGTAGGAGTGCATAACACGGTACCATCCATAATTTAACTTTTTTCATATAACGGATATTACCGGAAACATCTTTCGAGTTCTGCTAACAAGTAGTAAATTATATATTTTTTTATCATCTTCCACCTAACGATAACTCTCTTTAAAAAAATATATATAATTATTGTCTTGCATAACTGCATTTATAAGATAAATTATAGCACAATTGAGTAAAATGTAAAGTTTTATTTTTAAAATATAAAATATTTAAATTTTTTTCAAAAGTATAATATAATAATATAAAGCAATATCATAAAAAGGAGTAGAATTGCTTAGCGCCAGAACTATAAGTTGACGAGGATAACAGTTATCGAAATTTCGGCGGATGCTGTTACGGTTTATTAAATCGTTAGATATAATACAAAAATCAAAATCAAAATTGTAACAAAAATTATATCGTAAATAGAAAGGAATTCTTATGTGCGGAATTGTAGGATATATAGGAAAAGAAAAGAATGCTTTGAGAATATTACTAAATGGATTAAAATCACTTGAATATCGAGGATATGATTCTTCTGGCATTGCTTATTTTGATAATGACAAAATAATTACAATAAAGGAAAAAGGAAAAATAGAAGAACTTGAAAAAATTTTAGATTACTCTATCAAGAGTAATATTGGTATTGCTCATACTAGATGGGCTACTTGCGGTGATGCAAATAAAACAAATGCGCACCCTCATTCCTGTGGCAAAATAACAATTGTTCACAATGGAATTATCGAAAACTATAACGAATTAAAAAATCAATTACAAAAAAACAACAAAAAATTCATCTCTGAAACTGATAGCGAAATAATTGCAATATTAATAAATAAATATTACGAAGAGTATCAAGACATAATTATGGCAATTAACAAAACAAAAGAAATTATTAAAGGTTCTTATGCTATAGCTATTTTATGTGAAGATATTAAAGATAAAATATTTGCAATAAGAAAGGATAGCCCTTTAATTATAGCTAAATCTAAAAATGCTGCTTTCATTGCATCAGATGTACCTGCTATCTTAAATTACACAAATAAATATATAATATTAAACGAAAATGAAATAGCTATTTTAACAAATCAAAATATAACAGTTTTAAATGATAAATTACAGCAAATAAAGAAAAAATTATTAACATTTAAAGGAAATATTACAGATGCACAAAAAGGAAATTTTAAACATTTTATGTTAAAAGAAATTTTTGAAGAAAAAGATGTTATAAAACGAATAATAAAAAAATATAATACTGTAGAAAAATTAAATAATAAATTAAATTTTTTAGATAAATACAATAGCATTACTATTATAGGATGTGGAAGTGCTTACCATGTTGGAATAATTGCAAAATATTTAATAGAAGAATATGCAAATATCCCTGTTAATGTAGAAATTGCTAGTGAATTTAGATATAAGAAGAACTTTTTTGACAAGAAAAATTTAGCCATATTTATATCACAATCTGGTGAAACTGCTGACACTTTAGCTTCACTTAGAGAAGTAAAAAAAGAAAAAATTGATACCCTAGGAGTCATAAATGTACCAGAAAGCAGCATTGCTAGAGAAGCAGACAATATTATATATACAGAAGCTGGTCCAGAAATTGCAGTTGCAACAACAAAAGCTTTTACTGCTCAACTAATTATAATGATATTAATTACTCTATATCTTGGATATAAAAATAAAACTTTTACAAAAGATTTTTTAAATTCTACGTTAACAAATATAGATAACTTAGAAGAAGAAATAAATAATATTTTAAACAAATCATATAAAGAAATTGCATCAAAAATTGCACAAGCAAAAAACATATTCTTTTTAGGTAGAAACATTGACTATGGAATTGCACTTGAAGGATCTCTAAAATTAAAAGAAATTTCTTATATACATAGCGAAGCCTATCCAGCTGGGGAATTAAAACATGGAACAATTTCTTTAATTGAAAAAAATATGCCAGTAATTTCCATAATTACTAAAGAACATATTTTTGATAAAACAATAAGTAATATCAAAGAAACTAAAGCAAGAGGCTCATTCAATATAGTAATTTCTAACAAGCAAGTAATTGACGCGGACATAAATATATTAGTACCTGATGTTAATCCAATATTACAGCCAATATTAGTAATTATAATATTGCAACTCATCTCATATGAAACTGCCAATTTAAAAGGATGTGACATTGATAAGCCACGAAATTTAGCAAAATCAGTTACTGTTGAGTAATTATAAAAAAAAGAAAGAGACATTTTATTTAAAGCTCCTTCTTTTTATTTACGCATATTTTTACTTATTAATTCTATTGGTTCTGAAACCTGTTTAACACGTTCAATCAATCTTTTGGCTTTTATTTTGTCATCATTTAAAACAAAATGTCTTTCTAATTGAGACAAATCATAATTAGAAGTAAAAAATACTGGCAGTTCTTGATCCATGCGATACTGTAAAATTGGTTCTAGTATTTCATCTCTTGCCCATCCAGTTAAATATTCAGCTCCAATATCATCTAATAATAATAATGGAATATTTTTAATTAAATCAAATTTTTCTGCATAATTTCCAACTTCAAAAGATTCTTTAATCGTTCTAACTAATTCAGGAACATGTAATATTATACTTTTAATATTTTTTTTAGCTAGTTCATTAAATAAAGCCGCAATTAAATAAGATTTTCCAACTCCAAAACTGCCATACAAATAAATACCTTTAACTTTTTCACCACTAAGATAAGAATCAGAAAAACTTTTCATTTTTTTGATTATTTCTACTCTACTTTTATCATCCGTATAAATACTAGAAATACAAGCATCTTTTAATCTTGTAGGCATATCAAACAAAGAAATATTATCTTTATATTTATTCTGAATTTTATAACGACAATCAACATAAGAAAAAATCAAACCACTATTATTATTTTTAGGAATCAAAAAAGAACCTTCAATACTATTTTTACATTCATTCAATCCTTTACAATATTTACAATTAGTAATCTCTTTTGCCGAATCTTTCAATGTCGAAGTATATTTACATAAAATTTTCTCACTAACATTAAGGTTACTAACTAAATCACGAAACATTTTATCTTCCATGGCTTTTTGAAACTTAACTTTTAAATCTAAATTATTAACATTTAAATTAAATTCTAATTTGTCCATAAATATCACCAATTAAATTATAACAAAAAAAATTTAAAAAAAAAGAAAAATTAACTAGTAATATTAGTTAATAAATCTAAAAAATCGATTTGAGTAAAAAATATGATAATAGTAGCTAACAAAATAAAAGGACCAAATGGTATTACTCTATTCTTCTTGAAAACATAAACATAAATGGACATAGGTAAAGCTAAAAAACTTGCTAAAAAAATAGCAAACAAACCATTTGATAGTGACAATACTGTTCCCACAAAAAACATAAGTTTAATATCGCCTCCACCCAAGCTCTCCTTATTAAATATTTTATTTCCTAAAAGCATTATCAAAAACATAATTGCAAAAAGAAACATACCATTTAATATAGAATAAATACCAATATTATAGTCAAAAAGAAAAAACTTTAAGATAATAATTGAAAAAGAGAAAAAGAAGGTTGTTTCATCTGGAATAATTAAATAATTAACATCACTGACAATAACTATTACAAAAAAAGAGGAAACTAAAACTGCAATAAAAAATTCCGGTGTAATATTAAAAAGAAAATATGAAATGACAAATAATATACCAGTTAATAACTCAATGCATGGATAAAAAAAAGAAATTTGACACTTGCATTTGCGACATTTCCCTCTTTGAATCAAAAAAGAAAAGATAGGTATTAATTCATACCATTTTAATTTATGATTACATTTTGGGCAAAAAGAACCTGGATGAATTAATGATAGTCCTTTTGGTAATCTATAACCAACTACATTAAAAAACGAACCAAATAATATTCCAAAAATAAAAATTACAATAGATAAATAAACTTCCATAAAACCACCTACTACAATTGACTATATAAATCGAACATTGGTAAAATAATAGACATTATTATAAAACCAACAGCAACAGCTAAGAAACAAATAATAATTGGCTCTATTAAGCTTTTAATAGTTGTAACTGCATTAGTATGCAAAGCCTGATAATGATCTGCTACTTTTTCCATCATAAGTGCAAGTTGCCCTGTCGATTCACCAGTAACTAGCATTTCATAAGCAACTACTGGAAATGCCCATTCTCCCTTAAAAGAATCACTAATTTTACCACCTTTACTTAAAGTTATAAGCGTCCTATTAATAATTTCTTTATAAATTTCATTATTTGATAATTTTGAAAGAATTTCCATACTATCTGTTATGAAAACGCTATGATTTAATAATGAAGAAAACGTTCTCGTAAGAGTTGAAACTTCATTATAAATTATAACTTTTCCAATAACAGGTAAATGCATATAAAATGTTTGCATTGTTTTTCTAAATTCCTTAATATGTTTAAACATTAATCTATATACTATTATTAACCCTATTAAACCTAATAATAAAACCCACCAATATGAACCTAAAAAATCACTGGCATTTATAATAAATACAGTTATAGCAGGCAACTCTGCATTATTCGACGCAAACATACCAACAAACTGTGGTACAACATAAATAATAATAAATACAACTGCAATTATTGCTACAGACAAAATAACAGCTGGATATACTAACGCTGAAATCATTTGTTTACGTGCTTTTTCAACTTCTGTATAATAAGCAGCCATTTCATCCAAAGTACCAGCTAAATCTCCAGTCATTTCAGATGTTTTAACCATGTTAACAAGTAACGTTGGAAATGCCTTATTCTGTTTTTCTAATGCAATAGAAAACTTTTCGCCAATAACTAATTCATAGACAACTTTATTTAAAATTTTTTTATGCATAGCATTAGTAGTCTGCTTTGCCAAAATACGAACAGAATTAATTAAAGGGATTCCTGCTTTAATATAAGTAGAAAGTTGGGTAAGCATAAAAGATAAATCACCATTACTTATCTTTGCTCCAAAGTTAATATCTATATCATATTTACTTCTTTCTTTTATTTCTATTACTTCATATCCCTCATTTGTTAAAAAAACTTTAACATCATTAACTGATGGTGCCTCAAATGTATTAGAAATAATTCTTCCACTAGAATCCTTAACTTTATAACGATATGAAATCATCTTTTGATTTTTAATTTTCTCTAGTCTTTCTTGATCATCAATTTCTGATTGATTTCTATATTCATTACTCTCTTTTTGAACTTTATTTAATTCTTCTAAAAGTTCATCACCAGACTTCTTCTGAATCTGAAATGCAGTTGAATCTTTTTTTAAAACGCCTACAAAAAATGATACACCATGTGCAAATTTCTTAAATAAATTAGGTATTAAGTTCAAAATATTTTTTCCAATATTTAATTTTTTAGATTCAGTATCGGCATTCATAGCTACACCCCACATATTTTATATTATAAAATTAGTATATCATAACATATTATTTATTTAAACTTTTTTTTAAAAAAACATATAATAATGTAAAGGAATGATGTATTTTGTATAACAATTTTTATCCATACTATAACTATGGTTTTAACAATTCTAATATTTTCAACAAACTATCCTCATTAACTGGAAAGGCAAAAATTAATTGGTCAAACATATTAAATAATACCCAAAAAACATTAAGTATTATAAATCAAGCTATACCAGTAATATATCAAATAAAGCCTATATATACTAATGCAAAAACAATATTTAAAGTTATTAATGCAGTAAAAGAACCAGAAATAAATATTCAAAATTCAAAAACAGAACAAAAAATTAAAGAACAAAAAAATACTATAAATAAAAATGATGGTTTAACTTTTTTTCTTTAAAAATCAAAAAAAGCCAACAATTATTGATATTCAATAAAGAATATTTACTTAATTGCATTGGCTTTTTATTAATCAGAGTCTAAAAAATCATCTATTGATAATAATCTATCATCAATTTCTTTAAGTGAAACCTTTTCCTTTTTTATATTTTTTTCTTTACATTCAACATTGTAATCCAACTCTAATGCTTTTTTATCCTTTAATCCCACTATCAAAAATGCATTATTTAACTTTTCCTTACTTATTACACTTCCAGTTGAATATCTATCTACTATTGGAAATTCAGTATTTCTAATATAATTAATAGAATTTCCTTTTAAACCTAACATTTCTTTAACATCGATTATAAAACTCTTTAAAACTTTATAAGGATTAGTCTTCACTTCTCGCAATATCATAAGTCCTCTTTTAGCCCTAGAGGATTTATCAAATTCTGATAACCTTACACGTTTACCAGTACCTTTTTCTGTAATGACAGTAATATATTCTACATCTTCTAAGTTAAAATTAGAAACAGATACAACACGATCATCTTTTAAATTAATTGCCTTAACACCACCAGCTTTAATTCCCACAGTAGGAACTTCTTCTGCTGAAAACCATAGACCATATCCGTTAGATGTAGATACAAATATATCACTTTTATTTAATAAAAATGCATCAATAACCTTATCATCATTTTTTAATTTCATACAACAAATAGGTTTTGAATATCTCAAACTTTTAAACTCTTCTAAAAGAGTCTTTTTAATCATCCCATTACGAGTTGCAATCGCAATTGTAAGTTTAGAATCAAAATCTATAATAGGAATTGCTTTAATAATTTCTTCTTCTTGTTCTAGCTTAACAATATTACTTACATGCTTACCTAAATCTTTCCATACAGCAGATGGTATTAAATGAACTGGAATATATAAATAATTACCTAAGCTTGTAAATAGCAACAAAACATCAAGAGTATTTAGTTCATATAATCCTAGTAAATAGTCACCATCTTTAACAGTTGCCTCATCACTACTTGCTTGATAACTTCGAACTGAAGTTCTCTTTATATAGCCATCCTTTGTAACTGTAACAATAACATCCTCTTTTTGAATCATCTCTTTTGTATCAATTTTAATTTCCGTTATTTCTTCTTTAATATCTGTTTTTCTAGAAAGAGCGTATTCCTTTTTTATTTTTCGTAACTCATCTTTCATTACATTTTTTAAAACTTCATCATTATCAAGAATAGATTGTAAACCATTAACCATAATATTAAGGTTTTTCATTTCTTCTTCTAATAATGTAACATCTGTGTTAGTTAACCTATATAATTGTAACATTACAATTGCTTCGGCTTGAAGTTCTGAAAATGAAAATAGATTAACTAAGTTATCTTTTGCTTCAACTTTATTTTTGCTAGCTCTTATAGCTTTAATAACCTCATCTAGAATAGATAAGCATCTAATTAAACCTTCAACAATATGAAGTCTAGCTTTAGCATGCTCTAAATCAAATTTTGTTCTTCTAGTAATAAACTCTTTTTGATGAACAATATATGCATCTAAAATTTCACGCAATCCTAATTGTTTAGGTGCTCTATTAACGATAGCAATCATATTAAAATTATAAGAAATTTGTAATTCTGTATTTTTTAATAAATAATTTAATATAACTTCTTTATTGGCATCCTTTTTAATATCAATTGCAATTCGCAATCCATCTCTATCTGATTCATCACGAACTTCTAATATTCCTTCTATCTTTTTATCAATTCTTATTTCATCTATTTTTCTTACCAACTGTGATTTATTAACTTCATAAGGTATTTCTGTTACTATTAAAGATACTTTTCCTTTTGACTCTTCAAAAAAAGTTCTAGCTTTAACAATTACTTTTCCACGACCATTGTCATAAGCTTTTTTTATTCCTTCTATTCCCTCAACAATACCACCAGTTGGAAAATCTGGGCCTTTAACAATACCCATAAGTGTTTCCAAAGTACAATTAGGATTATCAATTCTTTTTATAGTAGCATCGATTATTTCTCCTAAATTATGTGGTGGAATATTAGTAGCATAACCAGCACTAATACCAGTAGAACCATTTACTAATAAATTAGGAAATCTTGCCGGTAAAACTGTCGGTTCCATTACTGTATCATCAAAATTAGGTGCAAATTCAACAGTATCTCTATCAATATCTCTAATTAGTTCATTGCTAATTTTGGACAGTCTTGCCTCTGTATAACGATATGCAGCCGGAGAATCTCCATCAATTGATCCATTATTACCATGCATATCAATATATGGAAGTCTAAGTTTCCAATTTTGACTCATTCTTACCATTGCATCATAAATACTAGTATCACCATGTGGATGATAATTACCGATAACATCTCCTACAGTTTTAGCACTTTTTCTATAAGGCTTATCATAAGTATTCTTTTCTTTATACATTGAAAAAATAATTCTTCTTTGTACAGGTTTCAAGCCATCTCTAACATCAGGAATTGCTCTGTCTTGAATAATATACTTAGAATAACTTCCAAATCTTTGCCCCATAATCTCTTCCAACGAATATTCATAAATTCTTTCAAGAGCATCTTTCATAAAATCACCTACTCATTATAATTGCTATTTTTCAATAAATAATCATAAGTATTTACATATACTTTATCAATATTATCTTTAGAATCACTCAATATAGTATTTATTAATTTTCTCGTATATAAAATATTTAAGTTATTCTGATATATGTCTTTAGCTAAATAACTTGTATTAGGATTTTCTATACTATATTTATCAAAAGACATCTTAATATCTTTAGGATTTACATGTCTTATTAATTTACTATATATAAAACTTGATTTTTCATCATCGTGAGAAAAAAAGAGATTTTCTAAATCACTTATATTAATTCTTCCTTCCTCAAAAAGATAATATAAAGTCATTCCAAATTTACTAAATTCATCTAATCTATTTTCTAGTTTTTTGCTTGTAACTTTATCCGCAATTAAGGCCATACTACACCACTTTCTACTAAATCTTATAACTATCTTCTAAAGAAAACTCAACATTTTCTTCAATCCATTCTTTTCTTGGTTCGACATTATCCCCCATTAAAACGCTAACTCTTTTTTCTGCTAAAAGTGCATCATCTATTTTTACCCTTATTAACTTTCTAGTATCAGGATTCATAGTAGTATCTGCAAGTTGATCAGCATTCATTTCTCCTAATCCTTTATATCTTTGGACTTCGCATTTTTTATTTTTAGTTTTTTCTTTCATCTCTTCAATATTATAAGCATAATCTATATTTTTACCACATGTAATTTTAAATAAAGGAGGAAGAGCAATATAAAGCTTTCCGGCTTCAATAAGTGGTTTCATATAACGATAAAAGAAAGTTAAAAGTAAGCATTGAATATGTCCTCCATCTTCATCAGCATCACTCATTATGATAACCTTATCATATTCACAATCATCTATTTCAAAATTTGGACCATAACCTGCACCAATAGTATATATCATAGTATTGATTTCTTCATTTTTAAAAATATCATCTATACTTGCTTTTTCTGTGTTAATAACTTTACCGCGAAGAGGTAAAATAGCTTGAAACTTTCTATCACGACCTTGCTTTGCAGAACCACCAGCAGAATCTCCTTCTACCAAAAACAACTCATTTTTATTTTTATTTCTTGTTTGTGCTGGTGTTAATTTTCCAGATAACGCTCGTTCTTTTTTATTGTTAGTTTTTCCTTTACGAGCTTCTTCCCTAGCCTTTCTTGCAGCTTCACGGGCAATTTTACTTTTTAAAGATTTGTCTAAAATATCAGTTGCTACTTTTTTATTTTCTTCAAGAAAGAATTGTAACTTTTCACTAACGATAGTCTCTACAACAGTACGAGCGATTGGTGTACCTAATTTACCTTTTGTCTGTCCTTCAAACTGTAACAGTGCTTCTGGTATTTTTAAACTAATTATAGCGGTAAGCCCCTCTCTTACATCACTACCTTCTAATGGTTTATCTTTAGGTTTTATATAGCCATTATTTTTAGCATAATCATTAAAAATACGTGTCAAAGCTGTTTTAAATCCAACCTCATGACTTCCTCCGTCTGGAGTTTTAACATTATTTACAAAAGATATAATATTTTCTTGATAAGTATCAGTATATTGCATTGCAATATCAACTTCTATGCCATCTTTTGATCCATCAAAAGAAATAACTTTATGTAACGTATTTTTATCATCATTAAGATATTCAACAAACTCTTTTAAACCATTTTCATAATGATATTTATTACTTCTGCCAGTAATTTCATCTAATACTTCAATTGTTAACCCTCTCAATAAAAATGCTGATTCTTGCATTCTTTCACATATTGTCGTAAAAGAAAAATTAACAATAGGAAAAATTGTTTCATCCGGCAAAAATCTAACTGTTGTACCAGTCTTATTAGTTGTACCTATCTCTTTAAGTGGAACAGCAACATTACCACCATTTTCAAATTTAATATAATATTCTTTTTTATCCTTTTTTATAACTACTTCCATCCATTTACTAAGAGCATTTACAACACTAGCACCAACACCATGAAGGCCTCCTGATACTTTATAACCGGCTTCTTCAAATTTACCACCAGCATGTAAAATAGTATATATAACTTCAGGAGTCGTTCTTCCTGACTCGTGAAAACCAACTGGAACTCCCCTTCCGTGATCCTCCACACTAATACTACCATCTTTATGCATAGTAACTTTTATTAAATCTCCAAAACCATTTATTGCCTCATCAATGGCATTATCAACAATTTCCCATACTAAATGATGTAATCCCTTTTTATCTGTAGATCCAATATACATTCCTGGTCTTTTTCTAACGGCCTCTAGTCCCTCTAAAATTTTAATAGAGCTTTCATCATATCTTAATGCCATTTTATCATCTCCTACCTAATTATAACAAATTTAAAATTATTTTAAATATTATTTATATAAATTAACTTTAATACAGATAAAAAATAAGCTATTTCTAACTTATTCTACATATAAAACTATAACACATTTTTTTTAATAAAAACAAGAATTTATTTTTTTTCAAAAGAAACTTTTTCTTTTTTTTCTCTATATTTCAAATACTTTTTATAAATTACATACAAAGATCTAAACTCACGATAAGAAGAAAATGATTCTGGAATTTTTTTAAATATTTCACGATTATCAAAATGAGTATTATTAATTTCTCTAATCAAATTACAATTATAGCTATTTATAGAAGGCATACTACGTACATAATCTAAAACATAATCTCTAAAGGAAGAATTACTATCTATTAATTCACTATACATCCCATAAAAAATTTCTTTAGTTGTAGGATTTGCAAAATCAACTGAATTTCCTATTAGATTAGTAGCAACCGCGTGTAACATTTTATCATTCCAAACAACAGGTAATTTATTAATTTTACCAGTTTTTCTACTAATATATTGTACATAAACAGTCTTAGCAAAATCCTCTTTACTACAATGAATATCATTATTTAAATAAGAATAAATATCATATGGTCCTAAAAAAGATGTTGTAAGTATATCAATATTTGCCAAAGAAGTATTAAAATATTCTTCATCAACTAATGGTATAAAGTCCTTACAATGAAAATCAAACACTTCTTTACCACCATCAAAAAAATCTTCAGTAATTAAAGCATAGTTTTCATTAAACACTTTCATAAACTCCCCCCTAAAAATATAATGGATTAAAATCAATATCTACTTTAATTTTACCATTTGTTTTATAATAATCCAATATTTTTTCTAAAAAATTATATAAATTATCCTCTTTTTTATACTTTATTAGTATTCCAAATCTATATGTGTTATTAACTTTAAAAGTACTCCCAATAGATGGGCCTAATATTATTGAATTCTTTAAATTATTTTTTAATTTTATAGCTATAATATTCCCCTCATTTTTAGCTAAATCATAATCTTTACTTATTACTTTTAATGAAACCAAATAACAATAAGGAGGATAATTTAGCTCTTTTCGAATTTTCATTTCTTTATTAAAAAATTCAACATAATTATGATTTTTAGCCAAACATATTGCATAATGTTCCTTGTTAAATGTTTGAATAATTACTTTTCCACTTTTTGCACCTCGACCACTTCTACCTGCAACTTGTGATAACAATTGAAAAGTATATTCACTACTTCGAAAATTAGGAATCATAAGTGAAGTATCAGCGTTGATAACCCCAACTAAAGTAACATTTGGAAAATCTAAACCTTTAGCAATCATTTGCGTACCTAATAATATATCATATTTTTTATTTTGAAAATCTTCAATTATCCTCTCATGCGCGCCTTTAGTACTTGTCGTATCAAAATCCATTCTAATCACTTTAGCATCAAACAATTTATTTAGTTCTTCCTCTATTTTTTCAGTTCCGACACCTAAGTTTTTCATAGATTGTTCATGACAATTAGGACATATAACCTTTCTTTTAGTAGCATATCCACAGTAATGACATCTTTCCATATCACTTGATTTATGATAAGTTAAAGTTATATCACAATTTGGGCATTTACTTACATAACCACAATTAGAACATGTTATAAACGAAGCATAACCTCTTCTATTTAAAAGAAGAATTACTTGTTCTTTATTTTCAAGAGTTTTTCGAATATTTTCTATAAGAACAGAAGAAAAATAATTATTTTTTTTTGCTTCCTTATTCATATCTACAATCAATATATTAGGTAAATTTTTAGCATTAGCACGTTTTTTTAGTTGTATCAGTTGATATTTATTCACAATTGCTCTAGAAAAACTTTCTAAAGATGGAGTAGCACTACCTAAAATAACTTTAGCATTATGAAACTTTGCTCTTTCAATAGCAATATCTATAGCATTGTATTTAGGATTATTTTCTTGTTTATATGTGTTACTATGTTCTTCATCAATAACAATAACACCAATATTTTTTAATGGTGCAAAAACTGCACTTCTTGCACCAATAACGATACTTACTTCTCCTCTTACGATTTTTCTATACTCATCATATTTTTCACCATCGCTAAGTCGTGAATGTAAAATAGCAATATTATTTCCAAATCTTGAAGAAAACCTATCAGTAATTTGTGGGGTAAGAGAAATTTCTGGGACTAGAACTATAGCCGTTTTCCTAAGCCTTAACATTCTATCAATTACTTCCATATAAACCTCAGTTTTCCCGCTTCCTGTAACCCCATAAAGTAAACAAGTATTTGAGGAAGAAAGTATCATATTAACCGCTTGCTGCTGTTCTTCATTTAACTTAAATTTTTCATAAGAAAACTTTGTTTCAATATTCATTCTATATCTTTCAATTAAGACTTCTCTAATAATATTTTTATTAATTAAGGTATTAAGACTAGATATTGAAATACCTTTTAAATATTTTTTATTATTATTTCCTGATAAGATTTCACCAATTATTTTTTTTTGCCCATCATTAAATTTATATTTATTAAGACTTTCTTTATCAATATTTAACTCGATGTATTTATCATATACCTTGTTTATTGAAGATTTTTTTTGAGCCTTAAGAGCTTTAGGTAACATAGTCTGGTACGCACTTATAAGAGTAGATAAAGTTTTGTTTTTTATATATTTACCCAGCAATAGCAATTCATCATTCAAAATAACATCACTATCTACTACATCAATTATTTCTTTCAAATCATCATTAGAATCCACAAAAGTTATATTCAAAACGAATCCCTCTAAAGTTTGTTTTCCAAAAGGAACAACAACTCTTATACCGATCTTTATATAATTTTCAAATTTTTTAGGAATCAAATAATCATAACATTTATCGACATTCCTATTTGATAATTCTACTAATACGCTTGCTACCACAAAAATCACCTAATAATATGATAACATTTTTATTAGGATTTTTTCAAATAAAAATATTTATAGGGTTAACTATAAATATTCCTTTAATTTATTGACACTTTCTTCTTGAAAAGTTAATAACTTGTTTGCCAAATTCACAACATCTTTATTTGCTTCTTTCTCAAAAGAATCTATTTTTTTAGTAATATCAACAATTCCCATAACTAATCCTTGAATAACTATATCACTAATTTTAGAATCACTATTATCTTTTTTTACATTAAGATGTATTCCTTCTTTAGCACCTATTTTAGCCATAAAACCGATTTTTTTAGGCTTAATCTTATGTTCTTTTAAAATCTTTTTAGTATCTTTTAAATACTTTTCGTATTCTTTAAGTATATCTTCTATTGCTTTTTTAATTTTATTATCTTTTCCTTGAAGTTCTTCCAATAACTTAGTTAATGTTACAGTAGCCATTTCACAATCTTCGTAAATACACTCTAACAATTCATTCGTTTCATCCATATATTAATCACCATTAATATTATGAATAAACTAAAGAAAATTATACATCTATATTGTTTTAGAATATAACTTTTAACTATATTTTTGCTCTTTTTTAATCAAAATTATTTATGTTTATGTTAATATATTATATTTCTTCTAAATCTTTTTTTATTTTTTCAAGAATATCATCCAAATTTTCAATTGTATTACCACCGCCTTGAGCAAAAGTAGCACTTCCACCACCATTTCCATTTGCCATTATTGATGCTGTTTTTACAAGAAGACCTGCCGAGATATTTATACCACTACTACACTTACAAACAAAATTAACATTTTTATCTCTAACATTAGCAAAAAAGACAATACCTTTTTTCATATTATTAATTAGTTTATCACAAATATCTTTTAAAGTATTGATATCCATATTAGAAAGTTTCATTATAATAGTATCAATTTCATTTATTTTTGTTTTTTCATTTAAATATTTACTCAAATCATAATTTATTTTTTTACTTTTTTCTTCATTATATTTCTTTTCTAAATTTCTTACTTCTGTTTGAATATACTCAAGTTGATTTTTATTATAAACAATATCTTGGTATGAATTTAATCCTTTTTGATCAAAAACAACATCAAAACTCAAAGAAATATTATCCTTTTCTGCTGATTTTAATATACTATTAGATTTTTCCAAAAGTTTTTTAATTTCTTCTACATATCTAGCCACAGCTTCCGATATAAGAACTGGTACCATTTCATTAGTACATCCTTCTAGTCTATATAAGTTACTTCCTTTTGATTCAACCTTCAATATAGCAAATTGCTTTATTTCATCAGTTGACTCTATGTGTGTTCCACCACACAATTCTATAGAACTACCAATTTTAACAACCCTAACTATATCTTTATATTTATCGGAAAACAATGCCATTGCACCTATTCTTTTAGCCTCTTCCAAACTCATGTTAAATATTTCTGCCTTTAAATGCTCTTTAATAATTTCATTTACTTTACTTTCAATCTTTATTACATCTTCATCAAATATTTTTCCACTAAAAGTAAAATCAAAACGCATTCTTTCATCATCTACATAACTACCAGCTTGTTTTATTGAAGATGATAAATTATCTTGTAAGGCTTTTTGAATAATATGAACCATACTATGATTAACTCTTATTTTCTTTCTGCGTTCATCCATTATTTTCATTATACAAAAATCATCTACTTTTAATGTTCCTTCAATAATTTCAACTTTATGCAAATGTTGTCCATTAGGGGCTTTTTTAACATCCAAAACTTTAGCTTTTAAATTTTCATTTTTTATTGCGCCAATATCACTAACTTGTCCTCCACTTTCAGCATAAAAACAAGTCCTATCAAAAATAACATATCCATAATCACTTATTTCATTAACAAATTTTCCATCTTTAAAAATTCCGATGACCTTACAATTATCAAGCTCAAAATCATCATAAGAAAATACACTTGGAGCAACAAAAGATAATAATTCCTCATTTTGAATATTCATATTAGCTTCTTGTTTTCTACTCTCTTTAGCTACTTTTTTAGCTTCCTCCATATATTTATTAAATTCTTCTTCGTCAACTGTCATATTCTCATCAGTTAAATATTCAACTGTAAGTTCAAATGGAAATCCATAAGTATCATACAATTTAAAAGCATCATAACCGCTAATAGTTCCATCTTTTGATTCATTTATAAGTTCAATAAGCTTTTTCTCACCGGCTCTTAAAGTATCATTAAATAAATTTTCCTCATCAAGTATTAATGTTTTTACAAATCCTTTAGTTTCTAGCAATTTAGGATATGACTGTTTCATTATTTCAACAACATCATCTACTAATTTATACATAAATGGCTCATTAATACCAATTTTTCTTCCCATTCGTACACTTCGACGTAATAATCTACGCAAAACATAACCTCTATTACTATTTTCAAAAACTGCACCATCAGATAAAGCCATAGTAATTGCCCTAATATGATCTGCTATAACTTTAAATGAAACTTCACCATTATATTTTCTACCAGAAATACTTTCAATTCTCTTAATTATTGGTACAAATAAATCAGTATCGAAATTAGAATCAACCCCCTGAAAAATACAACACCATCTCTCAAGGCCTGCGCCAGTATCAATGTTTTTATGTGGCAATTCCTTATAAAGACTTCTATCTACTCCAGGTTCAGAATTATATTGGCTAAAAACATTATTCCAAATTTCGACAAAACGTTCTTGTTCCTCATCATTTTTAAATTTTTCTAACGCTGTTCCATCATGATCATATTTCTCACCACGATCGAAAAAAATTTCTGAATCTGGGCCACATGGTCCACTTCCAATCTCCCAAAAGTTTCCTGGAAGTCTAACGACATGACTAGGATCTAATCCAAGACTTACCCATTTATTATAAGCAACCTCGTCAGTCATATATATAGTCACATATAATAATTCCTTAGGAATATCAAAATAATCAACACTTGTTAAAAGTTCATATGCAAATTCTAAAGCCTCCTCTTTAAAATAATCGCCAATTGAAAAATTGCCCATCATTTCAAAAAAAGTTTGATGTCTTTTAGTAACTCCAACATTTTCTATATCATTAGTTCTTATACATTTTTGAATACTTGTTAAACGTTTATTATCAGGTACTATTGTTCCATCAAAATATTTTTTCAAAGGCGTTACTCCTGCATTAACAAAAAACAAACTATCATCATTTTCAGGAATCAAAGAAGCACTTTCTATTACAGTATGTCCCTTTGATTTAAAAAAATTCAACCATATATTTCTAATTTCTGTACTACTTAATTTTTTCATTATAATTACCTCTTTTTTCAATGAATAATTTTAAAATAACATCTACAACTTCTTCAATACTTAATTTTGTCGTATCTACTACAATTGCATCTTCAGCTTTCTTTAATGGACTATTTTCTCGGTGTGTATCACGATAATCTCGCTCTATCATCCCTCCTTCAACATCCTCTTTTAATATGCTACTATCTTTTTGTTTTAATTCTTTATATCGTCTTTCTACTCTTTCCTCTTGTGAAGCTGTTAAATATATTTTTAAAGTAGCATCTGGTAAAACAACTGTTCCTATATCTCTTCCATCCATAATAACATTATTTTTTTGACCCAACTCTCTCTGTATTGCAACAAGTTTTTCTCTAACTTTTAAATAAGCACTACTAACAGATGCATACTTAGACACTAAATCAGTTCTAATTAAATCAGTAACATTTTCACTATTCAAATAAATTTGCTGTTCACCATTTACATATTTAATATCAATATTAATATCTTGCAGACTTTTTTCAATATTTCCTTCATCATCACATGATATTTTATTTATAATAAAATATAATCCCATTGCACGATACATTGCTCCTGTATCTACATATACAAAAGAAAGTTTTTTTGCTAACAATTTTGCTACTGTTGATTTTCCAGATGAACTTGGTCCATCTATTGCTATTTTATAGTTCATAATTTTTCCTCCTTTTTACTATATCTAAATATGCTTATATAATATGATTTTTATCTTCAGCTGTTAAACTATTATCAAATTTATTTTTTCTCACATAAATTACTATTATATCATTATATTTATTTTTTAATTTACTGAATTCTTCTTTTAATAAATTTACAAAAATACTTTCTCATGAATTTACCTTTTGCAATATTAAATATTATTTAATAAAAACTCTTTATAGAAAAAGACCAAAAGCATAGGAGCAAATATTATCGCGGTACCATCCTACTTCGGTCTTATTTAGTTAACGGCACTTCCGTAAGAAACTCAAAAGTAGCTTTCTAATTATTAAAAATACTAGTTTCCACCTACCACTAGTTCTCTATTTTTTTTACATAATTATACTTTTCTTTTTCAATATTTCTTATCATTAATTTTGAATTTTTTCAAAAAGCTCATACTTTTCGTCAAAGAAATTAAATATTATTTTCAAGCAAGAAATAATTGGAGTTGATAATATCATTCCCAAGATTCCAAAGAAATGCCCAAATATCAATAATCCTATAATTATTGTTACTGGATGCAATTTCATTGTTTTACTCATAACAACAGGTGTTAAAACATAACTTTCCAAAAATTGAGAAACAACAACAGCAATTAAAGAAAGTAATCCTACAAGTGGACTTATTGTAAATCCAACAACAACCGCAGGAACACCACCTATATATGGACCTACATATGGAATAATATTAGTTATTGCACAAATCAAGCCAAATACAACAGGTGCTTTCAATCCAGCTAAAGTAAAACCAATTGACTGTACTGTAAACAAAATTAAAGTTACAAATAACGTTCCTTGAACATAACTTTTTAATGAATTGTTAAGTCTATCTGTTAATTCTATCGTATCACTATGCGCTTTTTTAGGAATGAAATTTAAAAGTTCTTTTCTAACATTATTAAAATCAAATAGCATATAGAATCCGATAAAAAGCCCAATTATAACATTTAATCCACCAGATATCACATTCGAAGCAGCATCTACTAAAATAGTAGGAAGCCCAACTGTTATAGAATTACTAAATTCTTCAAATGCTAAATAAATGTTTTCTTGAATACTAGAAAAATCATAATTATATAAATTATTTAAATCATTAAACAAGTTATCAATCCAACTATTAATATCATCGACAATTCCAGGAACTATACCTATTGCATCTTGTAATTGATCAACCAATGTAGGTATAACCATCCAAAAAAATAATACAATTAAAAATATAAATACAGTAAACACACCAGCAACGCTTATTGCTCTACTAGCACCTTTTTTCTGTAATAAAGACACAATCGGATCAAGCAGCCATGCTATTATAATTCCTATAAAAAATGGTGATATTATCTTAAGAACATTTAATATTCCTCTTAATATTCCCCAGTCTTTTAAAAGATAGCTTCCTAAAAATATAAGACTAGCAATACTAACAACAAAAAGTATTTTTAATAAATATTTACCAATTTTAATAAGTTCATTTAATGAACTAATATCTAATTTTTCATCTTTATTTTTCAATTTAAGCATACTTTAACCTCCTAAACTATATTATAACAAAAAAAATATAATGATACAAAGAAAATAATCTTATTTATACCATTATATGTAAATTTATAAAATCGACATAAATATAATAAAATATTACTAAATATAATACTATAATTTATAACATTAATAAAATACCATAAAACTTTTTACTAAATAAAATATATCACTTACTATTAATATAATTATTTACCTATCAAAAAAATATTCAATATAATATAAAATGACTATTATAAAATCAATCTATTTTTTCTAAAGTTCCATCAACAATCGAAAACAAATAAGTATATATTTTTTTATTAGTCTTATTAGCAAGATACTCTTTATATTTTTCAATTTGCTTTTTATATTCTACATCATTTATATTTTTTAATTTATAGTCTATTATTTTAATATGATCATTATACTCTAATATAAGATCTACAATACCATGTTCATAAATATTATTATTTATAATAGAAAATTCATATTCCTTATAGACATTAATAATTTTATCTTTATTTATCAAATTCACAAACTTCTCTATTCTAGTTTTATAAAACTCTGAAATAGAAAATAAAGAAATATCAAAATTTTTAAAATCAATATATTCTAAAACCTTATGTATATATTTTCCAAATTCCATTTTTTCTTTAATATTTTTATCTAATAAATCTTTATTTTCTTTAGATATTTTCTCTTTAGTCAAAATATTATTTGAAATATTTAATTCAAAAAAAGAAACTTTCTTATCAGTGTATTCAATATTTTCTTGATAATTATATTCTTTTACTAAATTATAATTTTTTGTTAAATTTATTTTACTCAAATCAACATTAAAAATATAATTTTTTGTATCTTCTTTGACAAAAGAAAGCATATCTAAAAAACTTCTACAATTTTCCAAAACCTTACTTTTACTATTATCTTTATATGATGTTACAACAATCATCTTTTCTTTAGCTCTTGTCAATGCCACATAAAAAAGTCTTATTTTTTCGCTTATTTCTTCTTTAATATATTCTTCTTTTACTAATTCCTTTACGAAAGTTTTTCCTATTCCCCCATCAAAATAAGGTGTTATAATTCCATATTTATTATTATATAAAAACTTTTCATTTAATTCTCTAATATTGAATTCTGAATGCAAAGATGCAAAATAACAAATTGGAAATTCTAAACCTTTTGAAGCGTGAATAGTCATAATTTTAACACTATCGTTAGATTCTTCTATTTCTTTAATTTCGAGTTTATATTTTTCTTCAATAAGATCCTCCAAATATTCATATGTTTCATAAGCATCGTACCCAATCTCTGCTAAATTGTTAAAAATATCTATAATTGCCTGTAAACGATTTATTCTATTTTTTACATCACCAATTAATACTTGCTTAGAATAAAATTCGAAATTATCTATAATTAAACTAATTAATTCATTTAATGATAAATAATCAATCTTACATGCAATTCCATAAATAATTTCATATAACTTATTATTTTTAAAATTATCATTGCAAAAGCAAGAAAATATTTCATCATCAGAAAACTCAAATAAATAGCTTCTAGCAATTGATATAAAAGCATACTTAAATTCAACATCAAACTTTTTATCTTTAATACACAAAATCAATTTTAAAATATTTTTTATTAATAGTATTTCAATTTCATTAGTTATATTAGTTGCAGTATATTTAGTCATAGGAATTGCCATATACTCAAATATTTTTTTATACAAATCAAAATTAGTAGATCTATCTAGTAATATAACAAAATCACTATACTTAACATCTCGTAAAACTTTTCTATTCTTATCAAAAACTTTATATTTATCATTTATCTTTTTTCTTATATCAGTAGCAATAAAAAATACTTCTATTTCTTCTTTTGTATATCCCAAAGAAGAATCATATTCATAATTAAATATTTCAATATTATTATTTTGTTCTGTCCTTCCCTCTTCAAGATAACTATTATTTCCAAAAATCATCTTATGAGTTTTTTTATAATCGGCACCACCCAAGTTATCATTCATAATTAAAGAAAACAAAAGATTAATATTATCAATAACTTCCATACGAGATCTAAAATTCTTAGTCAAATCAATTTTAAATCCCTTAATCCCTTTAGAATACATATCATATTTATTTTTAAATAAATAAGGATTAGCATTTCTAAATCGATAAATCGATTGTTTAATATCTCCAACCATATAAACATTATTGTTTTCAATAAGAGAAATAAATTCTTCTTGCAAATCTGATGTATCTTGATATTCATCAATCATAATTTCTTTAAAATTATTTTTTAATTCTAGCAATACTTCATTGTTATTTTTCAAAATATCAATAGCCATTTTACTAATATCATTAAATTCATAAATAAAATTAAAATTTTTAAAACTATTAATTTCTCTATCTAATTGCTTTATTATCTTTATAATAATATAAACATAATCTTTAGTCGACAATAAATATTCTTTTAATTTTAAATTATCAGAAAATCTTGCTAATTCAGATATTCTGGTCAATATATCAGTTATTTCCTTCTTTAAATTTTTGGCTTCTTCAGATGAATTTTTAGGTAAATTAGGGAATTTTACTATTATATTCTTCTTAATTTCATCATAACAATTGCTTTGCAGTAGCATTGAAAAGTTATTTTGAACTTCCAAATAATAATCTGTTTCAACAAAATTACTAAACTCAGTCAATAAAAAATCAATTTTTTGAATTTTATTAATAAGTAAATTATTATACTCACTAATTAAATTATTAATATTTAAATCAGAATAATAACTGTCTATATAATTATCTAAATAATTAATTTTATTATATTTTAAATCTAATCTGTCATTAATATCTAAAATATATTTTTTTAAATCGTTATCATCTTTTATAGTAAAATCATCAACTAATTTTAAAAACAAAGAATTATTTTCTTTATATAAATTATCAAAAATACTATCTAAAATTTTCTTTTTTTTCAGATATATTATTGAAGAATCAGCGATTTTAATATTTTTGTTTATATTTAGAAGATAATTATATTTTTTTACCATTGATAAAGCAAAAGAATCAAAAGTCGTTATATAACTACTATCAATATAGTTTAATTCTTTTTTTAAAGATTCATCATTTAAAATTTCAAGCCTTATTCTTTCTTTCATTTCATATGCAGCTTTTTTAGTAAAAGTTAAAATTAATAATTGATTTATACTAATATTATTTTTTAATTTTCTAATTACTCTAGCTGTCAATACTGCTGTTTTTCCACTTCCAGCTCCAGCTGAAACAATAATATTAGTATTCTCTTTATCTATTGCTAATTGTTGCTCCTCTGTCCATTTAGGCAATTTCATCACCTTCTTCGTTTAAAAAACTTAAGTCATTATATTTTTTTAAATTAACTATATCATCATTTTTTCTAAAACAAATATCTTTATAATTACAATACTTGCAACCAATTATTTCTTTATCGTTAATAAAAGCTTTAGGATTTATATCAAAATTACCTTCTAAAATACTATCACGAGCATAATCTATTTTCTTATCTACGATATCAATTAATTTCTCCATAGTATTATTATCAATTACTTTAGAATAATGATAAAAGCCATTTTTACCATATTTCATCCCTTTTATATACTGACTATTTTCATAAGTAGGATCAAACCTTTCTAAAGATAAAGTATCATCAGTAGAATATCCATATAATTTTAAATTATTATATTTAACATCAAGATAACTTTTACCTTCTTCTATATTAACTTCTCCACTTAATATTCTTTGCAAATAAAAACCAACAAAACTATATTTTTCAAAAATATCACTTTTACTTATTAAATAAAGATAAATTACCAATTGCATACCTATACCATAAGGTAAATTACATATATCTATATCTGTAAATCCCGTCTTATAATCAATGATAGAAATTAATGTTTTACCATCATATTCTTTATACATAATTTTATCGATAATGCCTTTAAATACAACACTAATAGAAGTAGATTTATCTATAGAAATGCTCTTTTCTGTAAATATATTGGTAAGACCTGAAGCAAAATAAAATTCTTTTAATTGGTCACAAACTATTTTCAACTCCTTTTTTAGTTTATCCAAAAAGAATTGTTCTTTAAATGTAAATGTTTTGTCTTTCAAATAAAAATCATAAATTTTATCCAAATCAAAATCACTAATATAAACTTTAGATAAAACATAATGAAATAGTGAACCAATAATAGTATTAAAAGTTTCTTCATACTTATTAAGCTTTAAAATATTATCTAAATAATAGCGAAATTGACACTTGTAAAACGAATCAAGATTAGTATAAGACAAAATCAAACTATTATTAATATACTTAATTAAATTATTTTTATTAATAGACTTAAAGCTATTATCATATTTCATATAAGGTATATCTATTGTATTAAAATATATAGGTAATAAAGAATTCTTTTTATCATATTTAATTAAATCATCTATCATTTCAGCAAGTTTAATACAAGTTAAAACTTTTGAGTAACTTTTCAAATAGTCAATTTTAATATTTTCTTTTACAAATTTTATATCATCAACTAAATTTGATGGATAATATTCCGAATCCAAATAATGTAGCTTATAAGTTATTGTTATATTTTTAATTGAATTAATAGCATTTATAGTCTTTATTTTTTGAAGTTCATTCAACTCATTAGATTTTTCAATAAAAACTTCATCTTTTATATTATCACTTATAAAATCTTCATCTTTATAAATAAAAGGAATACTTCCTTGATTAAATCCAAGTAAAAATACATATTCATCATCATCAAAAAAATTATCAACAAGATTATTCAATTGAATACAATTAGTATTAATTTTAGGTTTAATTGATAACCTATTGATCTCATATTCTATTGCAGAAATTTTATCTTCAAATGAATAATTTAAACTATTATATTTATTAAACAAATTTAAAATTGTTACATAAATTGAATAAATATTTTCATCTTTTAAATCAAAATTTTCTTTTATCATTTTAATAGTATCTTCAAAGGAAGCACATTCTTTTAAATAATTAATAATTCTTTTTACCATAGGAATAGAAGCAATACTAGAAATATTTATTAAATCTATTGGTATTTTATACATATTAAATATTTTTATAATCTCATTATTATATTCACTAGATATATTTGTTAAAAATATTTTATTTAAACTAATTTTCTTTTCTATTAAATCTATTATTCTATTGGCAACAAATAAAACTTCCTCCTCTAAATTGTTAAATTCATAAACTTTTCTAATTTTACTATAATCATTTTTTAATATTATATTAACATTATCAAATTTATCTAACATTTTTTTATCAAAGTAATCTATCTCATCATAACCAAATACTATTATTTTTTTACTTTGATAGTATTTTTTAAAAAATTCATTATAAATCAGAAGTTTATTATCTTCCAATTCTTTTTTCAAATTTAATAATTGCTTCAATTTTAAAGAATTATAATTTTTAACTTCGATATAATACATGTTATCAATATAATTTTTAGCTACTTCATATTTATAATTATAATTATGCATTAAATAAAGAATAGCATTTTCATCATAATCAAAATAAACCTCTTTTTTCAACTGTTTTAATGACATTATTTTAACATTAACTAAATATCCAATTTTATTTATTTCATTTAAAACTTTATCTTTAATATTAGAAGGAATTACAAGTAAAGTTTCTTCTTTAATATTTTTAAGGAAATTCATATAACCACATCCTATCAATATTTTAACATATTAGATAACTTTTTCCTTACATAATTAAAAAAAAATTATAGTTTTTATAATACATCTTTCAATCCCATAATTTCTTTTTCAATATTCTCATTAGATTTATCCTTATTAAAAATATAATCGTACCTAAATAATGAAAAGCCATCATAATTGCTAACATTTCTACTTATAACAACCTGTTTTTTAATTATATCACTATTTTCTATCCATTCATTTTTTCCACTCAAAGCATATGTATCTACTGTTCCAATTTTATAAAATGCCAAGGCAGGTATTAAATCTATACTATCAACTTCTATTAAAGAATTCCAAACATTAATAGTTTCAATAAAAGGTTTAATTTCATTTTCGAAGCCGAAATATAATTGTGGCATTATATAATCTACATACCCATTATTACTAAGAATTTTGTTTACATCTAAAAAACTTTTGTCATAATTATTTTCAATATTTCCTTCTGGTGCTATTCCAAATTTAACATCAGATTTTATATTTTTAATACTAGAATATATATCTTTTATTAAAACACTTATATTATTTAATCGATATTCATCAAGTGACATAGTTCCACCAGTCTTTATATATTCATCATAAGACTGCAAATCTATTGTTTTATTTGGATAAAAATAATCATCAAAATGAATACCATCAACATCATATTTTTCTACAATTTCTTTTATGCCATCAATTATAAGATTTCTTACTTCAACACTAGCAGGATTCAAATAAATTCCTTTATCATCAATGATCATTACATCATTAGTATTTATAAACTTGTAATATATACTATCAACAGAAATATTTTCTAATTTTGTATCATTACTTATCCTAAAAGGATTTATCCAAGCTTCTATTTTTAAATCACGTGAATGTGCTTCTGTAATAAAAAAATCTAAAATATCATAATCTGGAACTTCATTATTATTATTTAAAATTGTATCACTTATAGGATAATATTCTGATTTATATATTGAATCAGCAAAAGGTCTAACATGAACAATAACAGTATTTAAATTCATATTTTTAATATTATCCAAAATTATTTTTATATTATTCTTACTTTCTTGACTATTTTTTCCCTTAATATAAGAATTAAATTCAATATAAGAAAAATAAACTGCTCTTGTTTCACTATTTTTATTGTAAATGTTTTGTTTTTTAGTTGCTTTCGCTTCAATAATCATAAAAGTCAAAAAAATAAAGACAAGTACTACTGCTATTAATATTATTTTTTTCATAATTATCACCAATAAACTATATGCTTGTCTTATTTTTTTATTATATTTTTTTATTTATTATAAACATACTATCGCCAAATGAAAAAAAACGATACTTATTTTCTATTGCTACTTTATAAGCATTTAAAATATTTTCTCTTCCCGCTAAGGCACTTACTAACATAACTAAAGTAGATTTAGGTAAATGAAAATTTGTAATTAAATTATCAACTATTTTAAATTTATAACCAGGATATATAAAAATATCTGTAAAACCACTACATGGTATTAATTTACCATATTTACTCATAACTGTTTCTAACACTCTTACAGAAGTAGTCCCAACAACAACAATCTTTTTGTTATTTCTTTTTGTTTCATTTAAAACATCTACACAAGCTTCTTTTAATTCATAATATTCACTATGCATATGATGCTCCAAAATATTTTCTGCATTAACTGGTCGAAAAGTTCCAAGGCCAACATGTAATGTAACATATACAATATTAACTTTATTTTCTTTTAATTTATTTAATATTTCTTCTGTGAAATGAAGTCCCGCCGTTGGAGCCGCAGCGCTTCCTAAATTTTTTGCGTATACAGTCTGATATCTATTTTGATCTTCTAATTTTTCATGAATATATGGTGGAAGAGGCATTGTTCCAAGTTTATCTAATAACTCATAAAGTATTCCTTCATAAATAAGTTCAAAAACTCTTATTCCTTCTTCTCTAACTTCAACACATCTAGCTTTTAATAATCCATTTCCAAAAGAAACAACTGTCCCCAATTTTACTCTTTTGGCTGGTTTAGTTAAAGCTTCCCAAAGATTGTTTTCACTATTTCTTAAAAGTAATACTTCTATAACTGCTGAAGTATCCTGTTTTTCACCAATTAAACGAGCTGGTATTACTTTAGTATCATTAAGTACTATTGAATCACCCTCATCAAAAAAATTGACAATATCTTTAAACGTTTTATGTTCTATTGAACCATCATTTTTATTAAGTACTAAAAGTTTTGATGAAGATCTGTCCTTAAGAGGTGTTTGAGCAATTAATTCTTCAGGTAACATATAATCAAAATCTTCTAATTTCATTTTTTAGCCACACTTTCTTTCTTATACACAGCTTCATTATACATTTCATAAATAGACTTTACATCAGTAAAAAAAGCTTTTTCATTCGATTTTAATTTTTTCATCTCATTTAAACGGAATATTTCTGTTTCTTCTTCATTTGTAACATCAAAAGGACTATTATCATAATGTTGCTCCATAGCAAATAAAACATTTTCAGGGTTAGTATAATTATTTCTCAAATACAAAAGCATATCATTATTTGTAAATAATGTTATATATTTACTATCTGATTCATCCATTGCAAAATAAGTTCCTGTTAACAAAGTAGAAATAGCTTCTGGAGAAAGAACTTTAGCATTGTCAGTATATTCACCAAAAAATATACCAACCTTTAAAAAATAAGACAGTTTTCTATACATACCATCTTTTTCGCCAGTAAAATTTAAATCTCTATCCACCGTTTTTAATGTTGCCATAATCTTTTTTTGCATTTCTTTATCTTTACACGCTACTAAATAATAAAGTCCTCTTTCATGAACAAAACCAGAATAAAATTCAAAAGTATCGGATTTCATTCCGTTACCTATTGTTCTAACAAATTCCTCATATTTTGTTTTATTGCTAAATGATAACATATTATTCACCACACATTACTTTTATAAACAAAGGTAAATCAAAATTTTTAACTATGTCAATAATATTCGTTATATTACTAAAATCCTCATAAAAAGTCAATGAAAAAAGTTCTACACTCTTTAAAAACAGAACTTGTTCTTCAATACTTTTAGCGTTATTTATTGTATATTTTATAATATCTTTATTAAATAAATTTAAATAATCATAAAAATACAAATCATTTATATCAGATAAAAACACTGTAACAAGAGCTAACTCTTGAGCCGTAAAATCCTTAATTTGATTTTGATTTTTTCTAAATATTATTCCCAAAGTATTTGATATTTTCTTATCATCCAAATTCAAAATCTCTTGATATTTTAAAGAAAACATCGCAACGCTCATTAAATGTTTTGTTAATTCATTCATATTTTCCATAATTATCTTCTCTCTCTAATCAAATAAACTATTCTGATGAGATATATTTAAATGCTTGTAACCTTTATCAGTAACCATTCTTCCTCGTGATGTTCTTTTTAAAAGACCTGTTTGTAAAAGATAAGGTTCATAAACATCTTCAATAGTTGTAACTTCTTCCCCAATAACACTGGCAATAGATTCAACACCAACTGGTCCACCATTAAATTTCTCAACTATTGTTTTTAACAATTGATAATCAACGTCATCTAACCCCATGCTATCTACTTTTAACCTTTCAAGAGCAAGTTTAGTAACATCTAAGTCAATTATTTCTTTTCCATCAACAATAGCAAAATCTCTTACTCTTTTAAACATTCTATTTGCAATTCTTGGAGTTCCTCTACTTCTTGATGCTAATTCAAAGGCAGCATCATCAGTTATCGGTGATTCTAATACACGAGCAGTTCTTTTTACAATTAAATTTAATTCTTCAGGTGTATAATATTGCATTTTAGCTACTATTCCAAATCTATCACGAAGTGGTGCAGTTAAATCCCCTGCTCTAGTAGTAGCCCCAACTAAAGTAAAAGGAGGTAAATTTATTCTAATATTCCTAGAATTTCCTTCATTACCAATTATTATATCTAAAACATAGTCTTCCATTGCCGAATATAATATTTCCTCAACAAAAGATGGTATTCTATGAATTTCATCAATAAATAATACATCACCTGGTTCAAGAGATGAAAGAATAGCAGCCAAATCACCAGATTTTTCAATACTAGGACCACTAGCCATTTTTATATTACTACCAAGTTCATTAGCAATAATATGAGCAAGAGTTGTTTTTCCTAATCCAGGAGGTCCATACAAAAGAACGTGATCTAAGCTTTCATTGCGAAGTTTAGCAGATTCGATAAAAACTTTAATATTGTCTTTAACATCCTTTTGTCCTATATATTCATCTAAAGTTTCGGGTCTAATATTTTCTAAAGCAATATCATCTTTAGTTTCTTTATCTTCAAAAATCTCATTTTTGTTCATAATATCACTTCCATTAATTATTATAATACATAAAATAGAAATCTACGGCAAATTACTTTAATAATAATTTTAAAGTCTCTTTTACTTGATCTTCAATTGAAAGACTATTATCAATTTTTGGAATGACATTCTTAAATTCTTTTTCTTTATAACCAAGTCCTTTAAGAACTTCTATTAATTCATCATAACTATTTTCGGCTGAATCTACAATGTCAATGCTTCCTAATTTCCCTTTCAAATCAAGAATCATCTGCTTAGCTACTTTATCACCTATTTTAGGAAACTTTTTTAAATATAAAATATTTTCTCTTTCTATTGCATCAATAACTCCAGAAACACTTCCAGTAGCAAGTATTGGTAAAGCCATTTTAGGTCCTAATCCTTTAACCGAAATTAACTTTAAAAATAAACTTTTTTCTTCTAAGGTTTTGAAACCAAATAAACATTCCTCATCTTCTTTTACTTGTTGATATATATATACTTTATATTCACTATTTTCATTAAAAGCATATGGATTAGGTGTATAAATTAAAAATCCTATTCCATTATTATCCAAAACTATATAGGTACCAGTTATTTCTGTTATTCTTCCAATAATATAATTATACATAAATACCTCCAAAGTAATTATAACAAATCAAACAAATGTTTTCAACTAATCGTTAAATATAAAAAGATATTTATAAAAATATAAATATCTAGACATTTAACTATGCATTAACACGCGTTGCAGAAGTTGAACCATAAACTACACGTTTGGTCATTAAATTTGTTGTCGATAAACCTTTCCATTCACCATCTTGACCAAGTGATTCCAAAGAATACACCCTTGTATTAGCACCAATTTTAGTATTACTTGATTGAGCAACAATAACTGCAGGCTCACCATTTTGTAATTTTGTATGTCCAATAACAATTCCAACATGATAATTATTATCAGTAGGTTTTGATAAAACTGACCCTATCTCAATATTCATTTTCTCATTAATACTCATCTTACTCAAATCATAAGAATGGTTGCTTAACAAATTTAATGGAGTCATCGATGTTCCGTTTCCATAATAGTCTTCGGCATTTTGTCCAGATTTTACTACTCCAGTTTTATAAAGACCTTGACTATAACACCATCTAACAAATCCTATACAATCTAAACCGCCACCTCGAGCTAATACTTGAGAATATCCCAATGTTTTTTCAGCAGTATTACTACTATAGCCTAAATGTAATAACGAAGTAGTAGCCACCATTGCTGAAAGGCCAGCATAATCTGAAATAGTACTGGCATTATTAGCTTTATAAGTATCTTCTAGAATTTGATTCATAACTTTTGCTATCGACTGTGATACTGTATCAGAATAACTTCTATTACAATAATCCCACAAATATTGATCATTTCTAGATCCTGTAATTTTTCCAGTTAAAAATTTGATAGCATCTTGACCAGCATTAATATCAGCAGCTAAAAGATTATTTTTATTATAAACTATCGTATATTGTTCATCTGGAACATATGAAACCCCATTGTTGCATATTGGAATAATTTTTTGATATATAACACCATCACTCTCATAATAAACACTTGAAAACTGAACATTTCCATCAAACTTTGCAGTAAAACTACTAGATAATGAACTAAGTAAAGAATTATCTGAACTACTATAGCTATCTAAAATATTAAGGCTTGAATCTAAAGATTTTAATTCCTTAAGTTTTTGTAAAAGCTCTGATTGTTTACTAACAAAATTATTATAAGCCGCATTCATAGCACTATAAGCAGCACTTTTTTGTGATTTATGTTCTTCATCATTTTTTAAACTATTATATTTATCTTTAGCACTATTATACTCATCAAGTAAAATTTTCAATTCATCTATTCCACTATTTAATTCTTGAGCTTTAGATATTGCAGTCCCCAATTCCACTTCTAAACTTTCTTGTATTTTAGAAATAGTCTGATTTATATATTCAATTTCAGGTTTAATAGAATCGCCAGCTTCACTTTTAAATGAAGTAAAAAGACTGTCACTAATTGATATATTTATACTTTTCAAAGCCGATATATCACTAGAAAGATTAACCTTTTCATTTTCTATTTGACTTAAATTTCCGCCTACATTTGTTTGAAAATCCACTAAAGAACTATCAATATTCATAACAGTCACCTCAAATATTATATAAATATTATAACAATTTTATAGGAAAAAGAAAAGAAAATTTATTTTAACTAAATATAATTTAATATTACAAATAAGAAGAAATAAAAATTCAGGATAACACCTGAATTTCTTTATTATAATATAAAATAATATTATTTATCTCTTAAAACCGCTGAATGTTTTTTTTCTACATCAATAATAATTTTGTCGAATACTTTCATAACTTCATCGTCATTTAAAGTTTTATTATAATCAGTAAATGTTAAATTATAAGCAATAGATTTCTTACCTGAAGGTACATTTTCACCTTTGTACAAATCAAAAACATCAATATTGCTTAAAATATGACCAGCCGATTTTTTTATTGTATCAATAATTTCAAGAGAATTAACATTATCATTAACAATAAATGCCAAATCTTTTTCTACTGATGGATATTTTGAAAGTTCTTTAAATTTTATTGGCTTAATTTTTTTATTAATTAATTTATTCATACTAATTTCAAAAACATAAACGTCATCTTTAACTAAATTAGGATGCACTTTTCCCATATACCCAATTTCTTCTTTATCAATAGTAATAACGCAAGAAATACCTGGATGAATACCATCAACTATTTTTTCAACAAATTGATATCTATTCTTAAATCCTAAATAATTAAGTAAATTTTCTAAAATACCTTTTATAAGATAAAAATCTACTTTTACTTTTATTTGTTGCCAATTATTATTTAAATAATTGCCATTCATCAAAACTGCTACTTTAGTATCTTCCTTATCCATATCATAATAAACATTTGCTATTTCATAAAGAAGAATATCATTAACTTTACGTGCCTTATTATATTCATATACTTTTAATAATGATGGAATTATCGTTTGTCTAATAACTTTTTTATCACTACTCATTGGGCGCAATAAATCAATACTATTTTTTCTATCATATTTAAATAAATTGTTTTCTTCATCACTAACTAAAGTATAAGTCCTACATTCGTTAAGGCCAAGGCTTCTAAGTCTTTTAGATACAAGTTTTCTATATTTAACATTACCAATATACTTACCAGTAGTAGACTCTATAACGGGAAGTTTTGATATTATTTTATCATATCCATAAAGTCTTCCAATCTCTTCTATTAAATCTTGCTTATGCGCCTCAACATCCAATCTTCTATTTGGAATTTCTACGGTATATTTATCTTTAACACATTTATAATCAAAACCTAAATTATCAAGGCTTTTTTTAATATCATCATTAGTCATTGAAAGCCCTAAAACTCTATTAACTTCATCTTTTGAAACAGTAGCTATCTTCTTTTTTTTATCAATATTATCATAAATTATCGTATCACTTAATACTTCACCATTAGCATATTTTTGAAGCAAATAACATGCTCTTTCAATGGCAAGGTTACAATATTCATAATTAAGTCCTCTTTCATAACGAAGTGATGCTTCGCTTCGTAAATCAAGCCTTAAAGAAGTATATCTAACATTATAAGGATTAAAAATAGCACTTTCAATTAAAATATTTTTAGTTGAACCATCTATTTCTGTATTTTCGCCTCCCATAACTCCAGCAATACATACAGGAATTTTACCATCAGTAATAACAATATCATCACTTGTTAAAATTCTTTCCTTTTTATCAAGCGTCGTAATTGTTTCATTATCACCAGCCATTCTAACTAAAATTTTATCTCCCAATTTATCTTTATCAAAAAAATGTAGTGGTTGACCAAATTCTAACATAACATAATTAGAAATATCGACAACATTATTTATAGGACGCATACCTGCTGCAATAAGCCTATTTTTTATAAAAGAAGGTGATTCTTTAATAACAACATTTTTTACCATTTTTGCATTATACATTGTACAGTTTGATGTTTTGATTTCAATAGAAAAATGATTTTTAACAGAGTCTTTAATTGTTTTATAATCGATATTAGGAAGAGTTACTTTTTTTCCTAAAACACTAGCGACTTCATAAGCAAAACCTATATGATTAGTACAATCACTATTTCTGTTTGGATTTAAATCAAGTTCGTATATTGTATCATCAAGTCCTAAATATTTAATAGCATCACTACCTACTTCTGCATCATCGGGTAAAACAAAAATACCTTTTGCTCTATTTTCTGGAGTTTCTTCTTCTAGTCCAAGTTCTGATAAAGCACAAATCATTCCATTGGATTCAACTCCACGTATTATACTAGGTTTTATTTCAATGCCTCCGGGTAAAATTGCACCTGGAAGAGAAACTATTACTTTAATGTTTTCTTTTACATTAGAAGCACCACAAACGATTTGTCTTTTTTCATCTTTAATATCAACAATACAAACATGTAAATGATCAGAATCAGGATGCATACTACATTTTAAAATTTTACCAACTACCAAATTATTTAAATTATGGCTAATTATCTTTTCAACATTAACACCAGCATTTGTTACTTTAAGAGCTAATTCTTTTAAATCAACTCCTTCAAGATTAACATAGTCCCTAACCCAATTCATACTTATTGCCATATTATTCAGCCTCCTTTCTATCAAATGCTTCTTTTATTCTTAAATCATTAGTGTAAAAAGTTCTGATATCTGTAATTCCATATTTAAGCATTGCTAAACGCTCAGCGCCAAATCCAAATGCAAAACCTGACCAAACATTAGAATCATAGCCACAATTATCTAAAACATTATGATGAACTATACCAGCACCACCAACAGTTATCCATCCAGTACCTTTACAAATATTACATCCTTTACCACCACAATTAAAACAAGAAATATCAAGCTCAACAGAAGGCTCCGTAAACGGATAAAAACTAGGCCTAAATCTTGTTTCTCTTTCACTACCAAATAATTTTTTAGCAACAATATCAAATGTTCCTTTTAAATCTGCAAGAGAAACATTCTTATCAACTAATAGCCCTTCAATTTGTGTAAATTGATGTGAGTGAGTTGCATCATCATCATCTCTTCTATAAGTCTTGCCGGGGCAAATTACACGTAAAGAAGTTTTTTCCTTATTTGATAACATTGTTCTTATTTGAACTGGTGAAGTTTGACTTCTTAATAAAAGACTATCCTCAAAAGTATAAAAAGTATCTTGAGCATCTCTAGCAGGATGACCTTTAGGTAAATTTAAAAGCTCAAAATTATATAGATCTTTTTCTACTTCTGGACCTTCTACAACATCATACCCCATTGAAATAAACAATTCCTCTATTTCTTCGATAAGACCTTCTAATATATTAGAACTACCAACATTAATTTTTGTGCTCGGCAAAGTAATATCAATTTTCTCACTATTTAACTTTTCATTTAACTCTTTTTCTTTGATTTCTTGTTCAATGCTTGAAATAACACTAATAGCTTCTTTCTTTAACTCATTAGAAATACGTCCAACTTCTTTTTTCATTTCAATTGATAAACTTGCCATATCACTAGTAAGAAGCGTAATTACGCCTTTTTTTCCAAGATACTTAGCTTTCAAATCTGATAAATCATTCATATTTTTAACTTTTTTAATTTCTAAACTTAAATTATCTTTAATTTCACTTGCTTTTTTCTCAATATCCATAAAAATCTCCTCTCAAAAATAAAAGCATTTCATCCAAAGGACGAAATGCTCGTGGTACCACCTTATTTCAGTAGAAAACTACTCTCTAATCTATAACGGGAATTAACCGTTTACTATTAATAACAGCTATAGAACGAATTCATAAAGCATACTTACCATTTTCCACCAACCAATAGCTCTCTTTAAAATAAAAACTTTATTACTACTTTCTAATCACAGCATTAAAAATATATAACCAATTATAACATAAAGCTTTATATTTGCAAGAATAAAAATTAAAATTTTACTTAATTATATTACTTAAAACTATTTAATAATTTACTAGCAATATCTTTAGTCTCTTCATTTTTACTAAGCCTTGAAAGTAGTAATAATGACTTTTTACCTTGAGGAAGCATAAAATCAGCCTCGCGCATTAAATCTTCTATAACAATTTTATTAGAATATATTAAAGCTTCAATCAAACGAACATCCTCATTTTTAGAATTTTCCAATATATGTTTTAATATTTCTATTTCACTAATTTTATTATTAGCGATTTCAAATAGTTTATCAATCACTTTTTTTGATTTAACTTGTGGATCTGGCATAGTATTAGGTATCATAGTTATTGCTCTAGAAGGACACGATACTGCACAAGCACCACAACCAATACATTTAGAAAAATCAATTTGTCCAGTCTCATTATTTGTAGCGCCGGTTGGACAAACAAATAAGCAAAGGCAATCTTTACTACATAACTTTATATTTCTATAAGCATGAAAATCTTCCATTATTTTACCTCCAATATTTTAAAATTTGGTACCTTACAAATTGGGCATATTTTTGGAGGCTCATTTCCAATATAGACAAAGCCGCAAATGTCACAAACCCATATTTTTGTATTTTTTATATAATCTACACCATTATTTTGATATTTACTTAAAATATTTTTAATAATATTAGAAGTTTTAGTTGCCCACGTAATTACTCTTTTTGCTCCAGAGTCGTTAACTTCATCTGCAACTTTACTAGCTTCATTAAACATATTAATATCATTATCAATCTTTTCGGAAACATCATTAATATTTCCTTCTTTAGCCACCATTTTTTTATCAAAATATTCATATAAATCTTGAAACATTTTCTGTTCATTTTCTAAATATTGTTTTTCACAAGCTTTTGCTAAATTAGAACATATATAAGCAATTTCAGAATCACTCAATTCTCGTAAATCTTCACTTTCTTCAATTATACTATCATTTACTTCAATCTTACTTTCTTCTTTAACATTACTATTTTCTTCAACAATTTCTACAAACATATCCTTAGGCGCTCCACATAAAGGACATTTCCAATCATCAGGTAAATCACTAAATTTTACTCCTTCTTTTTCTTCATCATAAATATAACCACATATTGAACATTGATATTTTTTCATACGCACCTCCATATATTTAGTATAACATTTTAATAATCTCTTTAACAATAAAAATTAATATAAAATTAATATTACATATTTAAATTTTAAAATACGACCTTCTAATTTTTTTAATTAAATTGATATTATAAATATTTATGTCTTAATAAAAAAGTCAATTGTAAATTTATACAATTGGCATAATGCTTTTTTACAATAAATTTTCATTTGTTATAGCAAAAACTAAAAAGTTACATAGTAATAAAAAACAGTAGATAAATATTGTTACTTTTTCTATATAAAGCCCAATATACACTATGCAAATATAATCAAATAAATATAATTTAAAAATTATGATTCACTTATTGAATCATATACTAATACTCCTACAAATATAACCTCATTATCATTTAAAATTTTTATCAAAATTGGATTACAATTTTTTGGTTCTATTGTACTACCAACAGAAAATTTAAACCAATCATCAGAATCATATAAATCATTATAATATATTTCATATCCCATTAAATCTTTAAGAATTACAAAATCTGGAAAATTAAAATTATGAATAAAGTTAAATGAAAACATTCTATCAAAATCAATTTTATTTATTGGTTCTAATGTTACTTTCTTTAAAGAATCTAAAACATTATATCTATTATAACCTACATAATCACCAACATCAAAATTATTTTCAGGAGCAGAATGATAACTTGAACTCAAAATATTTCCCCAATCAAAACTTTTTCCTGCTTTATTAACAATATTATATAATAACTCATTACCTAAAAGAGTGCCTTCTCCAATATATGTAACCGTTTTAGGTATTTCTATTGTATATAAATTACTGTATGCAAAAGCAGACTCACCTATTTTTGTAACTGTAACTCCATTAATTTTCTCCGGTATTACTACATCTTTAACAGGAGAACTAGATACATCAATTTTTATTATATTATCATCAATCAATTGTTTAACCAAAAATGATGAATAATGTCTAGATAAGATATCATTTTTTAACGAAGAATCAAAACTAGGATCATCCGTACAATATAGTCTTGCATCATTTTCATCAAATCTTTCAAATTTTGAAAAATAACTTGCACACTCATCTACATTTAACATTTGATAAGTATCAGTATTAAACTCATAAACACCGCACTTATAACCAATTATAGTTCCTGTTGCAGAATCAAATTCAAAACAACTTTCATCTGTTGATACACTAATATCACCTGGTTCTTCTGTTTCACTTCCATCACTTGTTCCTTTTTCTGGGATATTACTTGTTGCTAATTTATCTTCTGCATCATTTATACTACAACTATCCTTTAATAATAATATCTTTTCTCTATCTCCTACACCAATATTTGTAGAGATACTTGTTACATTATTCTCTATTCTATCAACATCTAATAAATCTTGATATGTTAAATATATTCCAGTATTTGTTTCATCTCTACTTGTCCAATAATAGTCATAACTAGTTCCGTCATATGTTACTACTACATAATACTCTTTCCAGTCTCCATATGGACTACTTCCCCCTTTTTCCATTGAGACACAACTTCCTGGTATATAGTATATTGTCTCTTTATCATAGACTGGTATTTCTGCTGCATTTATCTTATTTCTTACTCTATCTATATATCTTGATGCTGTTGTTATATAGGCATTTTTTCTTGATGATGATATATACTCTGTTACTGCTGGTATCGCTATTATCATTAATATTTCTAATATTATTATTACTGCTAATAGCTCTATTAAGGTAAAGCCTTTTTTATTTCTCACATACTTCCTCCTAGTATTTATTTTCAAATTTATTATATGATATGCTTACTTTAGTATCAATATCTTTTATCAAAAAAAAAGAATTACACACTAAGTAACTCTTCTTCTTTTTCTTTTAACTTTTCATCAATTAATTTATTATATTCATTTACTAAATCTTGTATTTGATTAGTTTTAGATTTTTCTACATCTTCAGGCAATTTTTCTTTTTCAATTTCTTCAATCATATCTCTTCTGATATTTCTAATAGCGACTTTTCCTTCCTCAGCAATTGCTTTAGCTTGTTTCGTCAATTCAATCCTTCTATCTTCTGTCAAAGGTGGAATAATTATTCTAATTGACTCACCATCATTATTTGGTGTAATACCTAAATTTGCCTCAAAAATTCCCTTTTCAATAGCATGTAGTGAACTACGATCAAATGGTTTAATAAGTAATTGACGTGCTTCTGGAACAGATATCGTTGCCAACTGTTTTAATGGAGTATCAACTCCATAATAAGATACCATAACAGAATCTAATATATTAGGATTAGCTCTACCTGCTCTTACTGTAGTAAATCTTTTTTCTACATTTTCTATAGCTTTTAGCATTCTTTCTTCGGTGTTTTTAATTAAATCTTCATTCATTTATTATTTCTCTCCTTAAAATAATTTTACTATATATTTTAAATTTGTAAATACATTATATTTCTTTTCTTTCCTCTTTTATTAATACTTCCCAAGTTTCTAAAAATTTTTCTACTTCTCTACATAATAATTCGACTTTTTTTCCTTTAAATAAATCGTGGTAATATCCCTTAACTTTAATAAAAATCTTTTTTCTAGTAGGAAATTTATCAAAAACTTTTTTAGATGAAGAAAAAGGTACTAATTGATCCATATCTCCCTGTAACAATAATACAGGAATATTTATATCATTTGGAGTATTTTGATATTTTTTTATAAGCTTCATAAATTCTGGCAAAGCCGTAATAGGCAATTTCCTAATTCTTGTAAAGAATTCATTAGAACTATATGATTTTATTAAATTTGGACATTTTAATGTAGCATTAAGGAATCCCCCCTCCTCAGCCGATGCTATATGTGAAAAAGCAGGTGCTGCTAAAACTAAGCGTTTAACTTCATTATATTTAGTTGCAAGATGACAAGCAATAACACCACCCATACTATGACCTATTACATATATATTTTTATATCCATTATTTATCAAATATTCTAATTGACGTTCTGATTCTTTTATCCAAGCATCACAAGTAGCCTTTTGTCTTATTTTAACATCATGTCCCGGAAGTGTAAAAGAATAAACATCAAACTTATTATTTAATTGTAAATAATTAGCTAAAATCTCCTCATCATATGTTCCACCGGCTAATCCATGAATTATAAGTATTGCCTTTTTGAGTCTTATCATTTTTTAATCACTTCTCTCATTGCAATTTTCTCGCCAAACTTCACTTTGGTTTCAATGTCATTTAAAGAATTATTTAAAATATCATCATCTATTTTTATAATATTTTCTTTTACCATTATAATAACAGTAGATCCACCAAATAAAAAATAACCTTTTTCTTCTCCTCTTATAAATTTCTTTATATTGTGATTGACAATTTTGCCAACCATCAACGCCCCTACTTCCATATATATAGTTTTACCAAATGATCGCAAATTTAATATAGAATATTCTCTTTGATTTTCTTGAAAAACTTTATAATTTTTAAATGCAATTGGTCCAACCGTATGAAACTTACCATTAATTTTTCTATTTTCTAATACAGTACCATCATCTATAAAATGATAACGATGATAATCATCAACAGCTAGTCTAAATATCATAAGATATCCATTATTATATTCATTAGCAAGTTTTTCATCTCTTAATATCTCGCTAATAGTATATTTCCTTCCCTTTATTTTAAACGACTTATTCTCATTTATTTTGTACACTAACAATCTTGAATCACAAGGTGCTATAAAGTCACTATTTGATTTTGAAAAAGGTCGTTTTGCTAAGTCGATTTTTCTGGAAAAGAATTCATTAAATGACTTATATTTTTTTTGAGGATATTCTTTCATATTAATAGAATTACTTTTAATAAATTTCGAAATATGTCTAGTAGAAAACTTAGTATCCATATATTTTCCAACTAGTAATGAAAAAAACCTCTTAGTAGCAAAACGCAAAATTATTTTCCCAAAAGTGCTATCGTACAAAAAAGTTGCACCTTTAGGATAACTTTCTTGATAAATCTTTCCTGTTTCTCTTACAACTACTTTACTCATAAATAGCCTAAACAAATATAAAAATTAATATGAATACAATAGCACAAATTGCTAAAATTGGATAAGCTTTACCTTTAAATTTAGGGACCTTAATATTAGCGACGAATAAAAAAGCTGTCAAATATATTAAAACAATATAAATAATGTAATATGTATTACTAGTTAACCAATTAGATAATAGCCAAATAAAAGGAAATGTCACAGAAGTAGACGTAACAGGCAATCCACTATAAAACTTTACTGGAGTATCATCATTTTTATTGTTAACTAAAACATTAAAATGAGACAATCTCTGAATACCAGCCATTGCTAGTAATATATATCCTAAAACATGATACCATTCGTTTAACCCAAGTGTATAGCCAAAAACAATTGGGAAAGCAACAAAATCAATTATATCAGCCAAAGAATCTAATTGTATACCAAACAATATATCATCTTTTGTTCTTTTACACATTCTAGCTACTTTACCATCAAACAAATCACATATCCCTGCTAAAATCAAACATATCATTGAATATTTTTGTTCCATTGAAAATGCAAAATACATTCCTAGAATTGCAAAAGCAACTCCGAAATATGTAATAATTAATGACTTATTATACCTACCAATAAACATAAAAAACCTCTTCCTATAAATTAACTTATCTACTATATAGTATAACACATAATGAAAAAAAGAAAAATACACTTATAAAATTATATTCATAGTGTTAAAACTATATTTTTTTACACTATTTTTACTAAAAATATCTTATAACTCAAAACGGTACTTTTAATTACATTCCAAATACTTTTTTTATCTACAATGATAAAAAGAAGTAATTAACATTACAAAAAGTTGACTATTATTATGTAATCCACGTTTTATCCTTTTTCATAACTATTTGCAATAATTTTAACAAAATAATAATAGAATTGAAAATACTTATATATACCATTTTTTTACTCCCATAAACCTATCTTCTTAACCTATTTAGCTTTGCCTTAAGCATCCTGACCCTATCTAATCTAATTTTATTATCAACCTGATATTTGTCATTTTTAAATACCACTATATCACTTTCTTTTACTTTGGGTAGTAAAGAAATATTAATTTCAATAACATTATTATTTTCAATATTTTCTAAAACTACAATATCATTTTCTATTCGATCAACTGAATAATACATACATTTCTCCTTTTAATTACCGTCAACAGTAGTTTCAATTGTTTGAATATTTATTCTATCACCATCTGATGTAAATACTAAAGTACCATCTCTTGAAGTCAAATAAGTTTCTACTTTAAGTTGATCAAGCCTTTCCAAAACTATATTATCAGGATGCCCATAGCTATTATCATTACCAACCGAAATAACTGCATATTTAGGATTTACTTTATTCAAAAAATTAAGAGAGCTACTATATTTTGACCCATGATGAGCAACTTTTAAAACATCACTATCAATCGAACAATTTAAAATTGAATTCTCTATCTCACTAGATATGTCACCTGTAAATAAAAATGAAACATTGTTATATGTTAATTTTAAAACAATAGAAGTTGAATTTAAATCAGAATCATTATTACCTACATAAACTACTTCAATAATTGAATCACCTAAAGAAAACGAATCGTCAATATTAGGTACATCAAAATAAATATTCTTATTATCTAAAGCATCTAAAACATCTTCAAAAGTTTTAGTAGTTGTAATTGCATCAGGCATATAAAAAGTTCCAATATCAAAATTATTTATAATATCGTCCATTCCACCAATATGATCTTCATGAGCATGAGTTCCAATAACATAATCGAATTTATTAATTCCCAAGCTTGAAAAATATTCTACCAATAAGCTCCCATCAGCATTGTTTCCAGCATCAATCAGCATATACTTATCATCACTTTTAATTAAAATAGAATCTGCTTGCCCAACATCTAAAAAATATATTGTCAAATAATTTTTTTTAACTTGCTCGACACTAAAATTATTATTTTCAAAAATTCCAGAAAATATATTAGTTTTTATTTTATCAATAAAATTACTATTAATATTTAAAACAAAAAATAATAATAATATAAATAAAACTATAATATTATATTTAATTTTTTTACTTCTTATTTTCATATATTATCCTCTATATAAAATAATACCAAAAAAAAATTATTATAACAATAATTTTTTACATATCAATCATTACAATCTGTACAGATGTTATTATTCACTTTGGCAATCATTTCTTCTAATCGGCTCTTTAACGCATTAATACTATCAGTATCCCAATATTCATCAGGTGTATCAAATCCTTTTGTATCCCATGAAGTCTCATCATCAAATCCAACTATTTCACCTTTATAAACTGCTATAATACTAGGAACATATATTTTTTTATTTCCTTCTTCATCATATTGCAAATATTCACTAATTAGGCTAATTGTTTTTTGATAATCTTCTGTTTTATTATTTCTATCTTCTAAAATATTAGCATAATATATTTTTTCTAATTCATAATCTTTTGCTACATCATTTAAATAAACCACATATCTTTGACACCAAGGGCATTCTGGAAATCCTAAATAAACAATTCCTGTACCATTTTCCAAAATTTTATTAATCTCACTCAAACTACGATAAACAAATGGATTGTCACCATTAATTTCTGTATATTCCTCGCTAAATTTCTCACCATCTGACTTTTCAAAAACATCTTTTGATTTCTTATAAACTGCAAATATACCAAAAGCAGCAATCATAACCATAAAAATTACAATAACAACATTTTTTTTCATAACTACCTCCAATATAATACCAGTATAGCAAAATAAGAAAAAATAAACAATAAACTTAAAGTTGAATAACTAAACTTTAAGTTGAATTCAAAATTTACAACTATCTTCTAAATTTAAAGGGACTTCATAAACGATAACTTTTCCATTAATATCTATAGCTTTTATTTCCAAATATAAACTATTTTCTATATAATCTTTACAGTTTTGTTTATAATCATCAACATTAACTTTAAATTGTTTTAAAAAATCTTCTAAAGTTATTTTTTCTCGACCACCACAACTAGTTATTAAGATCTTATCATTATCAATATTCTCATAAAGTGAACAATTAATAAATTGATATGTTGTATTATCTTCTCCTCCACAATATTCTACATTTGAAATATAGATAGATGATTTTTTCTGATTATAGGCAATACTTCCAGATATTGTAAAATTGTCACAAGTTGTTGAAAGCATTTTAAAACTAAAATCACTATTATATGACATACAAAACATAATGCTAATAAAAACAATAACACCCAAAGTAATTATTAAACTAACTAAAAAAACATACCCTTTTTTATTTTTGCTTTTACATGCAAGCATTTCATTTAAATCAACATTATAATCATCACATATTTTATTCAAAATAGAAATATCTGGCAAATTTCTGCCATTTTCCCACTTTGAAACCGCTTGATAAGTTACATTATATTTATTAGCGAACTCTTTTTGAGTCATATTATTTTTTATTCTTATCTTTTTAATTACATTTGAAATTTTTTCTTGATCCATAAAATTCACCACAATTCTTCTACTAAATAATAATAACATACTAATGTGAAATTTTATTAAAATTTTTTCTATTATAAAAATAATTAAACTACCATAACAAAATATTTTACAAAAATGTATTTTTTTGTTAAAATATCTATATAACTTGCCGATTTAGTTTAGTGGTAAAACAAGTCATTGGTAATGACTAGAGGCCAGTTCAATCCCGGCATTCGGCACCATTGGGAAATCTGTTCGAACTTTTCGAACTTTTGATATAGAATCAATCAGAAATGATTGATTTTTTCGTTTACATGAAAAAATCAACCGAGAAGAAAGGTTGGTGCTTATGATTAATGTAATCAAACAAGAAATTGATATGGAGGAGTCTTTAAAGAAAAGATTAGAGATTATTTGCGATTTTTGTAATGCTACTCCAACATTTATAAATGGTAGTATAAGAAGAATTGATAAAACTAATTTAAGCTACATTGAGCCACACAGAATTATTATTAATGATATGACTTTTCTTGCTTTTAATTATTCTAATGAAATCTATATTAATAACCTAAGTAAAAAGATTAAATTAACTGAACTCGAAAACTATATTAAATCACACTAACTATTCCCTACAAATGGGGTATAGAC
>CALVJN010000004.1 GCA_944332205.1 uncultured Bacilli bacterium
CTTGCCGGGTTGGGCTCTTTTATTATATCAAAAAAGCCGCACCTTTGTGGTGCGGTTCAAATTTCAATTTAGGAAAATGCTAACATTAGAAACAAGTTAGCATTTTTTGTTATAAAATTTTTTTTATTACGTATATTCTAATAGAAAGGAATGATTTTATGCACGAAATAGTGTCATTTTCTAAAGAAATTGAATTTAAAAATATGATTGATAAAATTACCTCTATTTCTTTAGATCATACTTTAGCATTAGAAGATAGTAATAACATTAGAGGAGATTTTATTGTATCTGGAAGTTATAAAATGACAGCAGCCAGTCAAATAGAAAATAAATTTTCGTATAAAATACCTGTTGATATCGAAGTTGATTCTAAATATGATTTATCTAATCTTGTTATAGATATAGATGATTTTACTTATGAAATAATAGATGAAGAAATCCTTAAAGTTAAGATTGATTTGCTTCTTGATAAATTAGAAATAAAAGAAAAACTTGTATTAGATGATATAAAAAAGAATGATTATAGTGATGATTTAGTTGTTGGTGATGATTTATTTATGGAAAAAAGCGAAAAAAAAGATTTGTCGATTCCAATTACAGATAGAGATAGTAATATTGATATTATTGACAGTAATGAAAATGATTTAGAAAGTAATGATGATTTAACAAAAGAAGTAGATAATGCTTTTAATAAAATAAATAATGAGATAAAAATGAACACCAATAATATAGACATATCTTGCGATGACAAAAAAGATGTAACAAAAGAAGAAAATTTAACTGACAACAATAATAGTCCTTCATTATTTTCCTCTTTTGATTCTTCAAATGAAACTTATTCAACTTATAGTGTTTATATTTTAAGAGATGGTGATATTATTGAAAATATTATTAGTAAATATAAAACTACTAGAGAAAAGTTAGAAGAATATAATGATTTAAGTAATCTAAAAACAGGAATGAAAATAATAATTCCTTGTGTAAAACAAGATGAATGAATTAAAAAAAATTATAAAAAAATATGGCTTTAATGTAAAAAAATATAGAAAGAACGGGAAAATACATATTATATCTACAGATAATGGCACCTATTGTTTAAAGAAAAAGCAAAGAGACGACTTGGATAAAATAATGAGTTATTTAAAAGCAAAACAATTTAATAATGTTTTAAATGTCAATCAAGATGATGAGTATGAAATAACTAATTATATTGAAGAACTTCCAGTATTAAATGAAGATAAAGCAATGGAAGCAATTTATTTGATGAGCATGTTACATAATAAAACGACTTTTTATAAAAGCATTTCGCTAGATGATGTGAAATGCTTTTATGAAAATCAAGTTGATAAAATAATAGAATTAAAAAGTTATTTTGATAATCTTTGTTATATTTATGATAGTGATTTATTTTTATCACCAAGCAGGTACTTATTTATTAGGAATATTTCTTTTTTATTTAATGCCTTAGATTATAGTAAATTATATATTAATAAATGGTATGACATAGTAAAAAACAAAAATAACAAAAGAGTAGTAATGAATCACAATAACTTAGATTTATCGCATATAATAATGAGTAACAATTCTTATTTGTTAAATTGGAATAAAGCAACAATTGATAGTCCAATTATGGATTTATATAATTTTTTTAAAAATAATTTTCTCCATATAAATATTAATTCATTATTTAGTGTTTATAATTCTAAGTACCAATTATTACAAGAAGAACTTTTTTTGCTTTTTTCTCTTCTTTTGTTACCAAATAAAATAGAATTTTCATCTAGTGAGATTAACAATACTAAAGAAGTTTATGATCTGTATAAATATTTATCTAACATTATGGATTTTATTTCAGAATATAATGTGAAATATAATAAATAGAAATGCTATTAGTTCAAAAAAAAGAATTATAGCATTTATTTTTGTTGTTATAAATATTAATATAAAAGATTGATAAAAAATTATTAATATTAAAAATAAAAGTAATACGGAATAAAATAAATTATTTCGTCTCTTTCTTTTACATAAGTCACATCTACAGAACATATTGTGTTTTTGTGGTTTAAACATTGTAATCACCTATAATATTTTATGCTTTTATTTATTAATAGTTAAAATTATCTTATATAGCATAAATATATTTATTTAAATTATTTATTTAAAACTATAAAACATTATGTTATACTTATTTTAAAGTAAGAGGATTGGTGATAAATATTATGTATAACAAGACTAAAGCTTTTACATTAATAGAAATGATTGGCGTTATTATAATTATTGGTATGCTTTTATTAATTGTTTTTCCTGCTACAGTTAGACTTATTAAAGGAAATACTGAAAAAAAATTTAATCAATATTATGATTTAGTTGAAGAAGCAGCAATTTTATATGCTAGAAATAGAGTTGATGATTTAGGTGGGATAAGTGGTACAGGTTGTATAGAGGACATTACACTTTCAGATTTGATTTCTAATTCTTATATAAAAAAGTTTGATGAAGAAGATATAGTTTGCGGTAGTCCATCAGAACTTATACTTTCTGAATATGATGATATAGATTCTAGCCGTGATTATGTTGATATTAGAATAAGAAATAATAAAGGAAAAATATCAACAGAAGTAAGTTTAATCTGTGTAAAAGGAAAGAAAGTTTCATATTCAAAGTTGATAGAAAAAGAGGGTACTTGTGATAAGTATATTGCTGAAGCTAAAAATGTTTTATATGATGATATTTCTAAATTAACCTCACAAACAGATGATAATATTAATTATTTTATTACAGGCAGTAACCCAAACAATTACGTTTTATATTCTGGGAAATTATGGAGAGCTATAAGTTATAATAGTAATAGTAAAACAATAAAATTAGTTTCGGATGAAGTAGTTACATTATTGCCATACGATAACATTTCATCTGAATATTATAATAGCAATATTGATATTTGGCTAAATAATAAATTTTTGTCGACACTTAGAACTCCAGATTTATATTTATATACTGACAATTGGAATTATACTACTGTTTCTGATGGAGCTAAACCTGCTGATACTAATATTATTCAATCAAAAGTTGGACTCCTAAACTATTATGAATTTAACAAAGTTAAGGAATACTTATTAACCAATTATAATTGGTGGCTTTCTTCAATGGCAAGTTCAACAAATTCTTGGTATGTAACAAACAGTAATTCTATTTCAAATATGCAAGTTTCTAGTTTCCTAGGAGTCAGGCCTTCTATTGTATTAAAATCAAATATAACATATATTAGTGGTGGAATTGGGACAAAGAACAATCCATATAAACTTGACGGAGATACAATAGCAAATTCAGGGAGCTTTCTTAATACTAGATACGCTGGAGAATACGTAACATTTGCTGGGAATAAATATAGAATTATTGAAACAACAGATAATTATACTAGATTAATATCGGATACTAATTTATCTTCTATTACAACAAGTTTTGATGATACAACAATAAATGTATATAATTCTGGTTCAAAAATAGGAAAACTTCTTAATAATGAATGGTATAATAATCTTAATGATTCGGATAAATTAAAACTAGTAGCAGCAGATTTTTGTATTTCAATTTTTAACAATGCAACAAAATATATAAATTTTTGTCAAACTGACGATATAATTAATATAATAGTTGGTATTCCTAAAATTGGTGATATGTATACATTACCGACTGCATCAGGAGAATATTGGACTCTATCAAATTCAACTGATAAACTTATAAATACTATATCAGTAAATGGTACTGTTAGTGGACACTCGCTTGATTATACATCTGGAGTAAGACCTGTTATAAACATTTCAAGTAGTGTAAAAATTGCAAGTGGTAATGGCACAAGTAGTAGTCCTTATATTTTACAATAATTAATTTACAATATTTACAAAGTACAAAAAAAGTATTATAATTTTTACAATTACTATGAAGTTGAGGAGTATATTATATTAAAGTTAAGAGAGTTAGTGTTGGGTGCGAACTAATACTTTTTATAATAGAAGGTAGCAACGGAGTAGAACTTTTAAGTAAATAGAAAGTTTCCGCATTACTAGCGTTATAGGTATAAAGCTGCGTAATTTTTACGAATTAAGGTGGTACCGCGATATTTCGTCCTTATATATATAAGGATTTTTTTATTGGAGGAAAGTATGTTTGATTTTAATTTAGTTAATCAAAAATTTAAAGATTATGTCAATGGGTTTGATATAAACAATGAAAAAATAATGCTAAAGTATTATCACTCATTGGAAGTAGCTAATATTAGTTATGAAATTGCTAATAGATTAAATTTAAAAGAAGAAGATAAAAATTTAGCAAAATTAATTGGTTATCTTCATGATATTGGAAGATTTGAACAAGTAACTACTACTAATAGCTTTAAAGACAAAAATATTGACCATGCTGATATAGGAGTAAAAGTATTATTTGAAGATAAATTAATCCGTAACTTTATTAAAGATGATAAATATGATGAAATTATAAAAAAATCAATAAAATATCATAATAAATACAAAGTACCTAATTTATTAAATGAAAGAGAAAAATTATTTATTAATATAATAAGAGATAGTGATAAAATAGATATTTTTCGAGTCAGACTAGAAAATTATAACAATGAAATTTTAGAAATTCCTAGTGTTAAAGTCTTAGAAGAAATAAATAATTGTAAATCAATTAATATTAGTGATATAAAAAACAAAACAGATTCTCTTTTGTGTGTTATGGCTTTTATATTTGATTTTAATTATAAAGAAAGTATAGAAATTTTGAAGAGCAAAGGATACTACAAAAAGTTTTTAGATAGTATTCAAACAAATGATATTAATAAAGAATTAATTAATAAAATAAAAACAAAATTATTGGAAAAATTAGAGGTGTAATATGTTAGAAAAAAAATACGATCATAAAAGCGTTGAAAAAGATAAGTATAAAATATGGAAAGAAAAAGGATATTTTAAAGCAGGAAATGATTTATCTAAAAAACCATTTTGCATAGTTATTCCACCACCAAATGTAACTGGTAATTTGCATTTAGGTCATGCCTTGAATGGTAGTATTCAAGATGTAATTGTTAGATATAAAAGAATGGATGGTTATGATACACTTTGGTTACCTGGAATGGATCATGCTGCTATTGCAACAGAAGCAAAAGTAGTTAATAGATTGAAAAAAAATAATATTAATAAATATGAAATAGGAAGAGAAAAATTCTTGGATGAATGTTGGAAGTGGACTTATGAACATAAAGAAAATATTCATAAACAATGGGCAAAATTAGGAATTAGTATTGATTATTCAAGAGAAAGATTTACTTTGGATGAAGGATTAAATAAAGCTGTTTCAAAAGTTTTTGTTGATTTGTATAATGAAGGATTAATTTATCGTGGTGAAAGGATTATAAACTGGGATCCTATTGCTAAAACAGCTTTATCTAATGAAGAGGTTATTTATAAAGATGATAAAGGAGCATTTTATCATTTAAAATATTATATTGATGGAGAAGATAAATATTTAGAAGTAGCTACAACAAGGCCAGAAACTCTATTTGGAGATGTAGCAGTAGCAGTGCATCCAGAGGATAAACGATATAAAAATCTAATAGGCAAAAACGTTATTTTACCTATTGTTAATAAAAAAATTCCAATTATTGCTGATACTCACGCTGATCCTAACTTTGGAACTGGTGTGGTTAAGATAACTCCTGCTCATGATCCTAATGATTTTGAAGTAGGTGAACGTCATAATTTAGAAAGAATTGTTATAATGAATGAAGATGCTACAATGAATGAATTGACTGGTAAATATTGTGGTCTTACTCGTGAAAAATGTCGCGAAAAATTAGTTGAAGATTTAAAAGAAGCAAAATTACTAATTAAAGTAGAAGAAATGGTTCATAGTGTTGGACATAGTGAGAGAACTGATGCTGTTGTTGAACCATATTTATCTAAACAATGGTTTGTAAAAATGGATGAAATGGCAAGAGATTTATTGTCTTCTCAAAAAAACACTAAAACTAAGATAAACTTTTTTCCTAAAAATTTTGAAAAAATATTAAAGCATTGGATGGAGAATTGCCATGACTGGTGTATATCTCGTCAATTATGGTGGGGACATAGAATACCGGCTTGGTATAAAGATAATGAAATATATGTTGGTATAGAACCTCCAAAAGGAAAAGGTTGGCTTCAAGATAACGATGTATTAGATACATGGTTTTCCAGTGCTCTATGGCCTTTTAGTACTTTAGGATGGCCAGATGAAACCGAAGATTTAAAAAGATATTTCCCTACTGATGTATTGGTAACAGCATATGATATTATCTTCTTTTGGGTAGCAAGAATGGCTTTTTCATCATTAAAACATATGAAAACAAGACCATTTAAAGATTGTATAATTCATGGACTTATTCGTGATAAAGAAGGAAGAAAAATGTCAAAAAGCTTAGGAAATGGAATTGATCCAATGGATTTAATTGAAGACTATGGTGCAGATGCTTTAAGATTTTACTTAACAACAGCTTCTAGCATGGGAACTGATATTAGATTTGATACTGAAAAAGTATCAGCAAATTGGAATTTTATTAATAAGCTTTGGAATGCTTCACGATTTGTGTTAATGAACATCGAAGAATTTTCTAAAAAGGATTTTTCATTAAATAATTTAAGTTTATGTGATAAATGGATTTTAACTAAGCTTAATACAACAATTAAAGAAGTTAGGCGTAATATGGATCATTATGAATTTAATAATGTAGGAGCTATTTTGTATTCTTTTATTTGGGATGATTTTTGTGATTGGTATATTGAACTTTCTAAGGTGAATATGAATAATACAACTAAGAGCGTTTTAATTTTAACATTAACTGATATTCTTAAAATGTTACATCCAATGATGCCTTATGTTACAGAAGAAATTTATTCAATATTACCTATAAGAGAGGCAGATTCAATTATGATTTCTGAATATCCTAAATATAATAAAAAATATATATTTGATGATGATAGTATAAAATTAGAAAAAATAATGAAAGATATTATTGCTATAAGAAATATGAAAGCTAATAATAATATTACAAAGGATTCAATTATTGATATAGATGTTTCTAATGAATTTAAAAATATATATCTATCACAATTAAAAATTAAGGAAGAACAACTTTGTAAACCACATAGTAATCTTTTAGCTTCTAATTACAAATCAGAACTAATAAATATTACATATTATTATAATGGAGAAGAAAGTAAAAATAACGTAATTGAAGAAATTAAAAAATTAGAAGATTCTATTGCTAGAAGAAAAAAATTATTAAGCAATGAAAATTACGTAAATAAAGCACCTAAAAATATAGTTGATTTAGATAGAAAAAAATTAGAAGAAGAAGAAAAACGTCTATTAATAATAAAAAATAATAGTTAAAATTTTCACTTACTGATTTTGCAGTAAGTTTTTATTTGCTTTATCAATAATATAATTATATAATTCTTATAGGTGATATTATGGAAAAAATTAAAGTTATATTTATGGGGACTCCTGAATTTAGTGTACCCATACTAGAAGGTTTGATAAGGGAATATAATGTAGTAGGGGTAGTTACTCAACCAGATAAAGAAGTAGGTAGACATAAAGAAATAGTTTTTTCGCCAATAAAAAAAATTGCGATAGAAAACAATATAAGAATTATTCAGCCAGCTAAGATAAAATCTGAATATAGTGAAATCTTAAATCTTAATCCAGATATAATTATAACTTGTGCCTATGGACAAATTATTCCTAAACAAATACTTGATTTTCCTAAATATGGTTGTATAAATGTTCATGCTTCACTTCTTCCAAGATTAAGAGGAGGAGCTCCAATTCAACGAGCGATTATTAATGGTGATGAAAAGACAGGAATTACTATTATGTATATGAATGAATCTATGGATAGCGGAGATATTTTATCGCAACAAGAAATAAATATTCCTTTTGAAATGAATTATGGTGAATTACATGATAAACTTAGTTGTCTTGGAAGTAGTCTTTTATTAGAAACTTTACCTAAAATAATAGATGGTTCAATAACACCAATAAAGCAAGATGAAGAATTAGTAACTTTTGGGAGAATAATAAAAAGAGAAGATGAATTTTTAGATTTTGACACTACTACTATCAGTATATATAATAAAATAAGAGGATTATCGCCTAATCCGGGTGCTTATTCTATATTAGAAGGTAAAATAGTAAAAATATATAAGTCTAGAATAGGTAAAAATTTAAGTAAAGCTTTAAGTGGTACTATAGTCAATATATATAAAGATGGTATTGGTGTTAAGACTCGCGATGGAGAAATTATAATTGAAGAATTAAAACTAGAAGGAAAAAAGAAAATTAATGCTTCAGAATATTTGAATGGTGTAAATAAAGACAAATTATTAGGAAAAAGATTTATGAAAGAGTAGTGAATTTATGAACTATAATAATGATAATTTTAATTATTCAAGTTTAATTTTTAATAAGAAGTATCGTTCACGATTAATTTTAGCAATTTATACAATATTATTTATTATATTAATTATTTTTTTAAGAACGAGTATAAATAATAAAAATTACAATGAATCTAATAATGAAGTATTTATTAATGAAAATGAAGATAATAAAAATGAGGAAAGTGAAAATTCATATATTAAATCATTATTTTCGTATATAGATATGAACAATTATAATTTTGAATTTAAAATATCTTATAATAATAATGTTTACATTTCTAGTGGCAAAAGATCAGATAGAAAGTATGACTTTACTTTAACCGATGGGAATAATATTGTTCATTATCTAGTTAGTGGAAAACTTGTAAAAATAAAACAAGAAAATTCTTATGAAAATTCTATACTACCATATTTTTATATTAATCATTTTGATAATGAAGTATTAAAATCAATTTTATCTAAGTCAAAACAAATATCTGAAAGTACTTATGAAATAACAAACGGTATTTTATCATCATTTGTAGATTCTAATTATAATTTAATTGTTGGGGATGATGAGTTGATAAACACAATAGAATTGGATATAAAAAATAATATTATTGTTGGCATAAATATGGACTTTACTAATTTGTTCAATGACTATGATGAAGTTTCATTATTAAAAATATCTTTGAATTATTTTGATTTCGGTTTAGTTGATGATTTTAATGTTAACTTTAACTAAAATTATTTATCATAGTTAATTAATAATAAAAGTATATTTTTTATAATTAATAGATAATTTACATTATTAAATATGAAAAATATTTAAATTTATATAAAAAAAAGATTTTTATTATCAAAAATATGTTGTAATTTAAACTTTTTGTATTATTTAATAAAAAAATCAAAAAAAAACTTGCAATATTTAAAAACTTAGTATATACTTTAGAAGTACGGCCGGTTATCGGTTAATAGTGGGCTTGTAGCTCAGGTGGTTAGAGCGCACGCCTGATAAGCGTGAGGTCGGAGGTTCAAGTCCCCCCAGGCCCACCATATAATTGCCTCAATAGCTCAGTTGGTTAGAGCACTTGACTGTTAATCAAGGGGTCCTAGGTTCAAGTCCTAGTTGGGGCGCCATTTTTTTGGCCAGTTGGTGAAGTGGCTTAACACACCGCCCTTTCACGGCGGCATTCATGGATTCGAATTCCATACTGGTCACCAAAGAGAATTAAACCTTGATATCAAGGTTTTTTTTGTTTTTTCTTCTTTTTTTTTAATTATAAAGATGTTATAATTGCATTATGTATAGGAGGACTTATGAAGAAGAATATTCTTTTCTTGTTTCTTATTTTTTTTGTTTTATGCATAAACATTAAAGTTAGTGCCTTAGATTATCGAATATCGTATGATAATGAATTTAATACAGATTTTAACATCATATCCGGAGGTGAAGTATCTGTTGATTGTAATGGTATCTTTACCAAAGAAGCTTTAGACTTAATAAGTGATATTTTAGGCTGGTTTAGAATTCTTGCACCAGTAGCTTTAATTGTTTTAGTTGCAGTAGATTTTGGACAAGCAGTTTTATCACAAGATAATGATGCGTTGAAAAAAGCCAGTAGTAAAGTAATAAAAAGAGCAATAGCTACAGTAGCATTATTTTTTATTCCAACATTTGTAAGGGTACTAATTAACTTGCCTGGTGTTAGAAGTTCAATACAAATTCCAGAAGATCCTTTATGTGGTACTATGAAAAGCGTTATTACAGAAAATGATTTAAACATAAAATAAATATGAGGTGATATTGTGATTTATTTAGATTATTCAGCAACAACTCCAGTAAATGATGAGGTTTTGGATTCATTTTGTAAGACAACAATTGGTTATCCTGGAAACCCAAATTCTCTTCATAAATTAGGAATTGATGCAAAAAAATTGATTGAAGCTTCTACCTCACAAATTGCAAATATTTTAAATGTTAAAGATAGTGAAATTATATATACAAGTGGTGCGAGCGAATCCAATAATTTGGCAATAAAAGGAATTGCTGATAAGTATAAAAATAGAGGGAAACATATTATAACTACTAATTTTGAACATTCTTCTATTTATGGACCACTTAGTTATTTACAAAAGCAAGGGTTTGATATTGATTTTGTTGAAACTTTGCCAAACGGATTAATAGATTTAAACAAATTAGAAAATCTTATTAGAGATGATACTATTTTAGTTACAGTTGCAAGTGTCAATAGCGAAATAGGAATAAGGCAACCAATTGAAAAAATATCCAATGTTGTTAAGAAATTTCCCAAATGTTTTTTTCATGTAGATATGACACAAAGTATAGGGAAAGAGAATATTTCTTTAAATAATATTGATTTAATTTCTTTTTCGGCTCATAAGTTTTTTGGAATGAAAGGTATTGGAATTTTAGTTAAAAAAGAGAAAGTTTCTTTGGAACCATTAATTCATGGCGGGAAAAGTACAACAGCGTATAGAAGCGGAACACCGGCTTTGCCATTAATAGTTTCACTTGCTAAAGCACTCCGTCTTGCAACTATAGATATTGATAAAAAATATCAGTATGTAAGAAAAATAAATAAAATGTTAGTTGATAAATTAAGAGAATATCCTTTAGTCAGAATAAATAGTAATGAAAATTGTATTCCTCAAATACTTAATATTAGTATTCTTGGTTGCAAGCCAGAAACTATGCAACATGCCTTGGAAGAATATGAAATATATGTTTCTACCCAAACTGCATGTTCTAAAAATAGCAGTTTTTCAAAAGCAGTTTTTGCACTTACCAATGATGAAGAAAGAGCTTCTTCTAGTATTAGAATAAGTTTGTCATATATTACTACTGAAGAAGAATGCATGGAATTTTTAAAAGCTTTTTCGGCTTGTTATGAAAGGCTTACCAGCTTGAGGTGAAATAAATGAAAATAATAAAAATAGGTGCTATGTGGTGCCCGGCCTGTATAATTATGAATAAATTTTGGAATAAGATAAAAGAAGAATTTAAAAATATTGAATTCATCGATTATGATTTAGATATAGATGAAGAACAGGTAAAATCTTATAATGTTGGAAATATTTTGCCGGTTATAATAGCTATGAACAATAATATTGAGCAATCACGATTAATTGGAGAGAAAAATGAGAAAGAAGTTTTAGAATTTATTAGAAAGATTGGTGTGTAGAATGAAGAAGTTTATAGTATGTTTTATTTCTTTTTTGTTTCTATTTCCTTTTTCAACTTTTGCACTTTCTGATGATTATGATGATTTGATTTATGGAATTACTGGAGAATTTATTGAAGAAGAAATTGTAAATATATACTTTTTTTATGGCGATGGTTGTGAACATTGCGCTAAAGAAGAAAAGTTTTTGGATCAGATAATTAAAAAATATGAAAACAACGTTAGAATATTTAGATATGAAACTTGGTATGACGATCATAACAAAAACTTAATGTTAAGCGTAAAAAAACTTCTTGGCAAAAATGAAAATATTAGCGTACCCTTTACAGTAATTGGAAAAGAATCGTATTCTGGTTATAATGATTATGTTGGCGAAAAAATGGAAAATCAATTACGAAAGTATTTGGAATTAGATATAGATAATTCAAATATCGTTGATGAAAATAAAGAAGAAATACCATTATTAGGAAGAGTAGATGTCAAAGAAGTTTCAATTCTCTTAATAGCAATTATATTAGGGCTCGTTGATGGCTTTAATCCATGTGCTATGTGGATTTTATTGTTTTTAATAAATATGTTATTTGGAATGGAAAATAAAAAAAGAATGTTATTTTTAGGAATAAGCTTCCTTTTTGTATCTAGTTTAGTGTATTTTTTATCTATGCTTGGACTTACAACGATTTTCTCGATGATATCGATGCCAGTTATTCGAAGTCTTATTGGTGTTGTTGCAGTTATAATTGGTTTTTATAATTTAAAAAAATATTTAAATATAAAAAAAAGTGACAATGAAGGATGTCATGTTGTTGATAGCACAAAAAGGAAAAAAATTTTTAATAGGATAAGAAAATTTACAACAGAAAAAAATTTATGGTTAGCTTTTTTTGGAGTAGTAGCTTTAGCAATTTCAGTTAATTTAGTAGAACTTGCTTGTTCAACAGTTTTCCCTGCCACTTTTGCTGAAATTTTAGCTATTAATGATGTGACTGGATTTAGTAGAATTTTATATTTATTAGTTTATACATTATTTTATATGATAGATGATATGGTAGTTTTTGTTATTGCGGTTTGTACTTTAAGTATTGCAACAGCAAGCTCTAAATATGGAAAATATTCTTCATTAATCGGTGGAATTATTATGCTAATCGTAGGATTACTTTTGATTTTTAAACCTGAATGGATAATGTTTAATTTTTAAAATAGTAATAATTTAATAGCTCCTTGCGTATTATTTAATGGTATGCTATAATTATTCATGTGATATATTCACTGGATTTATATTTCTAATTATTCTCTCTTCTTAAAAAAAGAAAAGATAACTAGGTAGCAGGTCCAATTATTTTTATTGATTAAGGAGGAGATTGTAATGGCAGAAGCAGATTTTAAAGATAAGACTATAAAATGCATAGACTGTGGAACTGAATTTGTTTTTACAGCTAGAGATCAAGCTTTTTATGCTGAAAAAGGTTTTACAAATGAGCCAAAAAGATGCAAAGCTTGTCGTGAAGCTAGAAAAGCAGAAAAAAGAAATAATACAAGTAAATAACAAACATTATGTTTGTTTTTTTTTGACTTTTTTCGACAATAACAAATGATATTATTTTAATAGGTGATTTTATGAAAAAAAAATTTGTCATACCAGTAATAATTTCTATTATTTTAGGATTTATATCAGCTCAAATTATTTATTCTACATATAGAAAAAATTTAGAAGAAACTGATTATAATGTGTATTTGATTCAAGCAGGAAGTTATAATAATAAAGAAGATCTAATAACTGATTTCCCAGAAAATGATGAATATTTAATATTAGAAGAGAATGGATTTTATAATGTATATGTTGGTATGACGACAGATTTAATTAATGCTAATAAGATTAAAAATTTATATTCAAATAAAAATTATGATACATATATTAAGCCAACAATCATTAATAATATCGAATTTGTTAGCAATTTAGAGCAATATGATATATTAATATCAGAAGTAGATGATGAAGAAAATATTATATCGATAAATGACGTTATTTTATCTAGTTATGAAGAAATAGTTTTAGGAAAATAATTCGGTAAATGTAATAATTTATTAGGTGATGTTATTGCGTATTAAAGATATTCCAAAATGTGAAAGACCGAGAGAAAGATTAATTTCTTGTGGTGCAAATAATCTTTCTAATGAAGAACTTTTATCTATTGTTTTTAGATGTGGAACTAAATCAAAATCAGCAAAAGAGTTATCTTTAGATCTTTTAAAAGAAATTAAAAGTATATCTAATTTGAAAGACATAACTATTAACAAATTAAGTTTAATAAAAGGAATAGGGGTTTCTAAAGCTACTATAATATTGGCAATTGTTGAATTAGGAAGGAGAATATTTTTAACTGATAAAAATATTGACTTTTCTAATTATACTAATTCACAAATGATATATAATAATATAAAAAATATATTTTTTGATAAAAAGCAAGAATACTTTTTTTGTTTATATTTCGATAATAGACAGCATCTTATTGGACAAGAGTTATTATTTCGTGGTACCGTTAATAGAAGTGTTGTTCATCCAAGAGAAGTATTTAAATATGCATATTTATATTCTGCGACTAGTATAATTTGTATTCATAATCATCCAAGTGGTGATATTAATCCTTCAAAAGAAGATATAATTTTAACTAATTCACTTGTTTCAATTGGTTATATTAATAAAATACCAGTGGTTGATCATATTATTGTAGGAAATAATAATTATTATAGTTTTGCTGATAATGGGAAAATTAATAGTAGGTGATAATATGAGAAAAAAAAAGAAATATAATAAAAGTTATTTTTTAAAAAAAAATAAATATTTTTATTTATTATTTTTTGCTTTTCTATTTATTATTTCTATTTTAGTGACAAATAATATTTTTAATATAGAAAAGTATTTTCGAGATGTTCTTTTTTATCCTACTAGATTAATTCCATCTACTTCTTTTATTGAAGATGTAAATTATGAAATACAAAAAGAAAACGATGAATTAAAGGCTCTTTTAAATATTAAAGAAACTTTAAGTGAATATGATGTTATTTATGCCACTGTAGTAGAAAGAAATAATTTTTATTGGTTTAATACTTTAGTTATAAATAAAGGAAGTACTGATGGAGTTGAAAATGGTTTAGCAGTTGTAGATAATAATGGTTTAGTAGGTTCAGTAAGTGATGTTTCAAATACTACTTCGATTATAAAACTTATAACATTAGATGATAAATATAATAGTATTTCGGTAAAATTAAAAGGTAATAACTATGAATTAAACAAGATTTTAAAAGTCAAAGATGGAAAATTAGTAATAGAAGGAATAAACAAGGACATAAATATTCAAGTTGGTGATAAAATTGTCACAAATGGATTAAGTAATAAATTTCCTAGTGGAATAGCGATTGGGAAAGTTTCTTCAATAAATGAAGATTTATACAATGTTAGTAATATTGCTACTGTAACTTTAGATGCTAATATAGATAATTTAAGATTTGTAGCTATTTTGAAGAGGAAAGTTTAATATGATTATATTGGGATTTTTGTCTTTGATCTTTGATATTTTAATATTAAACTTTTCAAAATATTTATTTTCTAATATTTCTTTATTATTTCCTTATCTAACATTAACTTATATTGTTTGGAATTTTTACTTTTTTAATTTAAAAAATAAAACTTTTCTTATCATCTTATCATTTTTATATGGTATTTTAATAAATAATATTGCTCTTAGTTTAATTAATGTTTTTATTTTGGTATTATTTATTAGATTTTTAAAAAACAATTTCAAAGATAATTTTCTTTCTTTTTTAGTTATATTAGTATTTTGCTTATGTTTATATGATTTTTTAAATTTTTCTTTTATATCTTTGCAAGGACTATTAAATTTTAATATTTTTACTTTTTTGTATAAATTTTATAATAGCATTTTTTTAAATATTTTATATGGTCTTTTTCTTTATTTTTTAAATTATGTTCTATATTCTAATAAGCAATAATAATTATTAAATGAGATGATTTTATGGATGAATATAAAAGTTTAAATAAATATTTAAATAAAAACTCATTAAATGATAACAATAGATTTAACAAATTTAGTAAAATTTTAATTAGCAAATTTCTTATCTCCTTAATTTTATTTCTTTTATTTTTAATAGGAAATAAAGTATCTTCAGATTTTAAATCTAACTTTTATAATATAGTTTATAATGATACATTTTCTTTTGCTAAAGTTAAAAGCTGGTACAGTTCAAATTTTGGAGAGGTTTTTCCACTTAATAATTTATTTCCAAACGATGTTATGGTTTTTAATGAAAGCTTTACTTATGATAGCGCTAATTTATATAAAGATGGTGTGAGTTTAAAAGTTACTAATCAATATTTAGTTCCATTGCTTGATAGTGGCGTTGTTATTTTTTTAGGAGAAAAAGAGGAGTATGGTAATACTTTAATAGTTCAACAAGAAAATGGAATAGATGTTTGGTATTCTAATATTAACTTTAGTAATATATCAATGTATGAATATTTAGAAAAAGGAAGATATATTGGTGAAGCAAATGGTGATATTATATATTTATTATTTCAAAAAGATGGGAAATTTTTAGATTATAAAGAATATATTTAATTATTTTTATATTCACCCTTTTACATATATTTTAATATTTATATCACTATTAACAGCTAATTTTAAAAAGATAATTATTTATATGTCTATAATATTTATTCATGAACTTGGTCATTTGCTAACTGCTAGGTATTTTAATTGGAAAATAGATAAAATATATATCTATCCATTAGGTGGAATAACTAAAATAAATGATAAAATAAATAAACCATTAAAAGAAGAAATAATTATTGTTTTGATGGGACCTATTTTTCAAATGATTTATTATTATGTTTTAATAAAAATGGGAGTTCAAGACATATTATTATTTAACTTGATTTTATTATTATTTAATTTGTTGCCTATATATCCTTTAGATGGAGGTAAAATTTTAAACCTAGTTTTTTCCTTCTTTTTATCATATAAACTAAGTTATAAAATAACTTTTTTCTTTTCCTTTTTGTTTTATATTATTTTAGTATTGTTTTCATTATTTTATTTTCACTCTCTTTTTTTTATTATTGTTATTTTTTTCTTAATTTTTAAAATAATAGATGAATATTCAAAAAAAGATTATTATTTTAGTAAATTCTTATTGGAGAGATATCTTAATAATTATCGCTTTAAAAAAATCAAATTTATTAAAGGAATCAATTCAATGCAAAGAGATAAGACTCATTTTTTTAAGAAAAATAATCAAGTAATTACAGAAAAAGAATTTTTAAGAGAACATTTTAATATAGTATATAATAAATAATTTAATTACTGTTTCTTTGTATTTAAAATTTCATATATTATATTAGGTGAATTTATGAAAAATTTATTTGAGTTGTACTGTATTGATGTTTTAGTTAATGATGTTAAAACTAATTCAAAAGAAGTATTTTTGAATGATGCGTTTGTTTGCATCAAAGGAGTAAAAGTTGATAGACATAAATATATCGATGAAGCAATTAAAAGAGGCGCTTCTTTTTTGATAGTTTCTAAGGGTAAAAAATACTCTATACCATATGTTAAAGTTAGAAACACTAATAAAGAATTAGTTAATATTTTATCTAACGTATATAATAATGCTAAAAACATTGGAATAATAGCAATAACAGGAACTGATGGAAAAACTACAACAGCCTCTATTATAAGAGATATAATTGGTAATGATCTCTGTGGTTATATTGGAACAAATGGTATAAAAGGTAAATATTTTAACAACAGTAGCGAAAATACTACTCCTGCAATCGAATATAATTATAAATATTTAGATAAGTTTGCCAAAGAGGGATTAAAGTATGTTGCAATAGAAGCTTCTAGTGAAGGAATGTTACATAAAAGGTTAGAAGGATTTAAATTTAAAATAGGAATTTTAACAAATTTTACAGAAGATCATTTAAATGTTCATAAAACATTGAAAAATTATTTAAAATGCAAGAAAAAAGTTTTTCATAATATAGATAAAGATGGTACAGCAATTTTAAATAAAGATGACCCATTTTATAAACAATTTAGAAAAAGTTGTACTTGTAATGTTATGACATATGGAAAAAATAAATATAGTACTCTTAGAATAATGGATTATGAATTGTTTTCAAATAAAACAAAGATAACATATATGTATAAAAAAAATATTTTTGTAATAGAAAGTCCTTTAGTTGGAGAATTTAATGTTTATAATTTAAGTGCAGCTATTCTTGCTTTATTATCTTTAGATTATAATCTTTCGGATATTAGAAAAAGAATTTTAAATATTAAGGTGCCATATGGTCGATGTGAATTTTTAGATTATAAAACAGAATATAAAATTTTTTTAGATTACGCTCATACCGTAAACGGGATTAAATCAGTTTTAACCTATTTAAACAATATAAAAAAAAGAAAAATAATTACTGTTATTGGTTCTGCTGGAGGAAGAGAAAAAGAAAAAAGACCAAGTATGGGTAAAGTTGCACAGAATTTATCTGATATTGTTATATATACTATGGATGATCCAAGATATGAAAATACCTTAGATATAATTAATGAAATGGTAGATGAATCAAAAAGAAATTATTTTATTGAAATTGATCGTAAGAAAGCTATTTATATGGCATTAAATATAGCTGAAAAAAATGATATCGTTGCTATTTTAGGAAAAGGAAGAGATAATTATATGGCTATTCTAGATAAGAAAATTTTGTATAGTGATATAATAGTTTTAGATGATTATTTTAAAAAATAAAATAATCATTTTTAAACAAGCTGTAAAATAAAAAGAAAGATAATGATTGAATAAAAAAAAGTTTGATATAATAAAAATAGATAATAATAACTAAGAATAAGGAAGTGAAAAAAATGGAAGAAGTACATAACCAAAAAGGAAATAATAAGCGAAAAAAAAGTGTTATAGGATTTTGGATATGCATAATAATAGCAATAGTAACAATAACGAGCTCAATAGTAATGATAAGTGAAACAAAAAAAGTAAAAAATAATGATAAAGAAGAAACCACAGAAAAAGAGGAAGAAGAAATAAAGAGGCCAGAAGCAAACACAAATGAGGGAATAATAAAGGATAGAACAGAAAACGGAATAAGTTTTACAGAAACAACATTGACAATAGTAGAAAATGGATCAAGTTTTTCAACATTAGTAACAAACACAACAGAAGAAGAAATAAAAGTAAGAGTATTTGAAATAAATTTTAAGAATGAAAAAGGAGAAGTAATAACGACACTATATGGATATATAGGAGGAAGTTTATTGGCAAATGAATCAAGAAGAATATCGAGTAATGTAGATATAGAATTAAAAGAAGCAGTAGATATAGAATACAAAATAGTAGTTTGATAAATAAATAAGTAGAAGGTTGGTGGAACAGTGAAAAAGAAGATAAAACCAATTACAAAGAAAATAAGGAATAAGAAAATAGGATTTACATTAATAGAACTATTAGCAGTAATAATAATATTAGGAATAATAATGATGATAGCGATACCAAGTATAGCAGAATATATAGATTATTCTAGAAGGAATTCATATGTAGCAACAGCAAGAGGATATCTAGATGCAACAAGAGTAAAAATAAATTCATATGAGTTTCCATTTGGAGATAGGGAAATAACATATTGGATACCAATAGAATGTTTGAACTTAGAAAGAGGAGAAGGAAAAAGTCCGTATGGAGACTTTTTAGAGGGATATGCGGTTGTAACATATACAGGGAGTGGATATAACTACTATTTTACAAGTAGAGATGAAGCAAAGAAAGGAATACTAGTAACACCATATAACGAAATAGATATAGACAGTATAATAAGTTTAAATTCTGAAATACAAGTTCAATTAGGAATAGGAGGAAGACCAAATGTAGGAATAATGGATAAAAATACATGTGATGCTGAGAATTTAAAGATAAAAGAAGCATTAGAAAATATAGAAGAAGGAGAAACAGCTACAGAAGATAAAGGATTAATAACAGATAAAAATCCGCCTAGTATAACGGTAAATATAATAAAAAGCGATATAAGCCATTCAAATATAACATTAACAGTAACGGATGATGTTGGTTTATCTGAAGATAATAGATATGAATATTGTTTATCAAGTAGTAATACAGAAATAAAAGATTGCGAATTTAAAGAATATGAAAGTGAAAGACCATTTGAGGAAAATAGTCCTAATAGATATTTATGGGTATATCCAGTAAAAGATAAGCAAGGGAATATAAGTAATGGATATAGTAGTATAGAAGAGCCATTCATGATAGCAGATATATCAACAGCGAGTTATGAAGTTACGCCTAAAGGATGGAGTGAAAGCAAGAAGGTAATAATAAACTATCCAGAAGGATATAAAAATGAATATAGTATAGATGGTGGTATAACCTGGAAAGAGTATACAGGAGAAATAACATTAACAGAAAACACAACAATAATATCAAGGATGACAAGTGAAGATAAGTATATATCAGGATCAAGTCAAACAGTATCACAAATAGATCCAACAAAACCAACAAAAGCAGATTATACATATGAAATAAATAATACGAGTGTAAAAATAACAGCATCAGGAGAAGATAAAGAATCAGGAATAACACATTATAGTTTCAGTAAAGATAGTGGAGAAAGTTGGAGTGAAGTTAGTACAAACCCAGTATATACATATACAATAGGAAGTGGAGAAGTAATAGAAGTAAAAGTTAAAGTATATAATGGAACATACGAAAATGATGGAGAAAGTAATAATTATTTAATTAGTGAAGGAAAGACATTAAGAATACCGACATATACAGTAACACCAAGTAGTGGATGGAGTAACCAAAAGACAGTGGCAATAAATTATATTGATGGCCATACTAAAGAATATAGTTTAAATAATGGAGTAACATGGAATACATATACGAATGCGCTTAGTTTAACTACTAATGCGACAGTAATGGCAAGAAGTGTTAGCGAGAAAGGGTCATTAATATCAAGTATAAACGTATCAAATATTGAAACAATAAAACCAACAGTTAACGTAAGTACTATTTCTTATAATGGTACAAGTTCAGTAATAAGAATAAATATTTCTGATAGTGGTGGAAGTGGACTATCAACAAGTAATAAATATCAATATTATTTATCAACAAGTAATACTACTCAAACAGGAGGAAGTTGGCAAAATTATACTAATGGTGTTAATTTTACAATAAGTGGAACTTTAGGATTATACTATTTATGGGTATATCCTATAAGAGATAATGCTGGTAATTATAATGGAACATATACTAATGATACAATTCCATATGTAATAAGTTCATATAATTTATTAGTCGTATCACAAACGTTTAATTACACTGGTGGCGCTCAATATTTTTCACCTACAGTTTCAGGAAATTATGAGATAGAGTTATGGGGAGCATCTAGTGGCCGTGGTGGTCATGGAGCTTGGAGCGGCGGTGGCGGCGGTGGCAGTGCTAACGGTGGCTACTTAAAAGTTAAAGCATATTTGACTGCTGGACAAACTTATATAATTCAAGTTGGCGGAGCTGGAACAGGTGGAGCTGGAACAGGTGGCCAAATTGGATATGGTGGATATAATGGAGGCCAAAATGGAGGATCACCATGTGGCGTTGGCGGCGCTGGTGGAGGTGGTGGTGGAGCTACTACCTTTGCTAATAGTACCATTATATATGCAAGTGCTAACGGAGCCGGTGGTGGAGCTGGTGGATGTGATGGTTCTAATGGAAGCTGTGCTGGTGGCGGCGGTAAAGGTGGTAGTGGATTAGGTAGTCAAGCAAATGGTGGACAGACTTATGGATTCTCTGGGGATGAATGCCCAAATGGCGTAATAGGAAGATGTTACTCCTGCGACGGAGGTTCAGGAGAGGTTGGATCATTTGGATATAATCCTAGTTATGCTACATTTATTACAGGAAGTGCTGGTGCCAGAAATGGAAATGGATTAGCAACTATTAAATTTATTGGCTAATTAATATCCAAACAAATAACTATTTATATTTTAATAAATAAAAAACATATAATTAATTGGGAGGATTATATGTTTTTTAATTTATTAGAAAAACTTAAAAAAATATTTATATTTACTACGAGCTATTCCAATAATGTCTTTTTAGATCCGCTTAGTAGTGAAGAAGAGGAAGAATGTATAAGAAAAGCAAATATGGGTGATAAAATAGCCCGCAATAAATTGATTGAACATAATTTAAGACTAGTTGCACATATTGTAAAAAAATTTGATTACAAAAATATTGATCAAGATGATCTTATAAGTATTGGTACTATTGGACTAATAAAAGGTGTAGATTCTTTTTCTAAAAGTCATGGAACTAAGATTACAACATATTGTGCAAGATGTATAGAAAATGAAATTTTGATGTATTTTCGAAGTAATAATAAAACAAATAAAAATATTTCTATTAATGAATCAATCGGATTTGATAAAGAAGGAAATGAAATAACTATTCTAGATATTTTAAAAATGCCAAGTCCCGATTTTGTTGAAAAAATTAATGAAAAAGATAATGTTAAATTATTAATGAAATATTTAAATATCTTAACGCCAAGAGAGGTGTCTATTTTAGTAAAAAGATATGGACTAAATAATACAAAGGAAATGACGCAAAAAGAAATAGCCAAGGAACTTAAAATATCTAGAAGCTATGTTTCACGTATCGAAAAGAGAGCGTTAATGAAAATTCTAAGAGAGTTTATGAAAAATAACAAGACATAAAAAATTGTATAGACTTTTTTTCTTATTAAAGTTATAATTATCTTAAATATATGAGGTGTTCATTATGAGTAGTAATGATAATTGTATAGAAGAAAATAAAAAAGAATTTAAAAAGAAAATAAAGTTAAAATATAAAAATATTTCAATCATAGGTATTGTTTTTATTACCTTTCTCGTTTTCTTTTCTTTATTTTATATCTTTTTTGTACCTAAGATAAGTTTAAAAGGTGATAGCTATTTAAAAATAGAGTATGGCAATGATTTTAAAGAACCTGGATATTCAGCTAGTTATTTAGGTAAAGATATAACTGATAAAGTGTGGATTAATGGAAAAGTTGATACTACAAAAGTTGGAATTTACAATGTAAAATATAAAGTTAGAAAAAATAAGATTACTATTACTAAAAGTAGAAAAGTCGAAATTGTTGATACTGTCAAACCTGTTATTACGCTTTCAGGGGAGAAGAATGTTAATGTATGTCCATCATTTGAGTTTGAAGAAAGTGGCTATAATGCTTTTGATAATTATGATGGTGACTTGACTGATAAAGTTAAAGTAGATATAAAAGATGATTCTGTTATTTATACTGTTTCTGATAGTAGTGGTAACAAAACAACTGTCACTAGAAAAATTAATAGGATAGATAATGAATCACCCATTATAACTTTAAAAGGTGGAGACAATTATTATATAACAGAAAAAACTAATTATGTTGATCCAGGATATACTGCTTCTGATAATTGTGAAGGCGATTTAACAGAAAAAGTAAAAGTTGTTGGAAAAGTCGATGTTAATGTTGCCGGTAAATATTACATTGAATACAGTGTATCAGATTCAAAAGGTAATAGTACTAAAGTAACTAGGACAGTTATAGTATCTAAAGAAATTCAAACTTCGAGCCCTATAAAAGGCGCTATATATCTTACATTTGATGATGGACCAAGTGCAACAATTACACCAAAACTTTTAGACATATTAAAAGAAAAAAATGTAAAAGCAAGTTTTTTTGTTATTAATCATTCAAGTAATTTAGACTATTTAATTAAAAGGGAATATGATGAAGGACATACAGTAGCTTTACATAGCTATTCCCATAATTATTCGAGTGTATATAGTTCTGTAGATTCTTATTTTAATGATTTAAATGAAATTTCAAACAAAGTAGAGAAAATTACTGGTATGAAAAGTAATATAATAAGGTTTCCAGGTGGTGGAAGTAATACTGTTAGTAGAAATTATTCTAAAGGTATTATGTCAATTTTGACTAAAGAAGTTTTAAATAGAGGGTATCATTATTTTGACTGGAATGTTTCTAGTAATGATGCTGGTGGCGCTAAAACAAGTGATGATGTATACAACAATGTAGTCAAAAGTTTAAGTAAAAATAGAGCAAACATTGTTCTAATGCATGATTTTGAAAATAATTACAAGACACTTAATGCAATTAGTGATATAATTGATTATGGAAAAGCAAATGGTTATCAATTTTTAGCTATTGATATGTCTACAGCTATGGTTAGACATTCAGTAAATAACTAGAAGGAGTGAAGTTTTTTATGAGTAAATTAAGGGGATTTTTGAAAAAATGGTTTATATTTTTAATGTTAGGAATATTAATTCCTAACGTTGTTTTGGCAGCAGACAGTAGTATATTAGAAGGTGCAGATTTATCAAGCCCTGGTGAAATTATAAATTTAGACATTAAATTAAATGTTTCATCAACAATAGATGAATATAACGCTCAACTTACTTATGAAACAGCTATTTTAGAGTTTATAGGAATAGAAAATAAGAATAATTGGAAAGGAAATAATTCAATTACTGATAGCCCAGTTAAATTGTCTTTTACACATGATAATGGCGTTGCAGGAGAAACAGTAGTAGCAACGCTTAAATTCAAAGTTAAGACTGATGTTACTAAAGCTGATACTTTACTTAGTTTGGAAGGAACAGCAGTAACTCAAGCTGATGACACAATAAGTAATTTACCAAAAGTATCTAAAACTATTGCTATTAAATCTACAGATAACACATTAAAGGATTTAAAATTAAATGGTAAGACAGTAGTTAACTTTTCACCAAATACTTATAGTTATTCTATTCAGGTTGAAGCAATAACAACAACAGCTAACATAGACGCTGTTTTAAATAGTCCGACTGCAAGTTTCGTAGAAAATTATGGCTCTAGAAGTGTTCAACTAGATTATGGCGAAAATGTTATTGAAATTAAAGTCAAGGCAGCATCAAATGCTGAAAAAACATATGTTATAAATGTTAATAGATTAGATAACCGTGGCACTAATAATGATCTAAAAAGTTTAATACTTAATTCAGGTAAAATAAAATTAAATTTTGATAAAGATACATTGGAATATAAAATAAAAACTTATAAATTAGATTCAATCGATATCGAAGCTTTATCTGTTGATGAAAAAGCAACTGTAAAAATTGAAAAGCCTGAAGAAATTATTATTGGGGAAAACATCATAAATATAATTGTTACTAGTGAAGATGGTAACGATAAAACTTATAAAGTCATTTTGAATAATGTTGATTATGATATTGATACGAGCTTAAAAGATATTGAAATTTTTGGCTGTGATGAGGAATTGGAATTTGATCCAAAAATTTTTGATTATGAAATTATATATAAGTCAAAATATAAAGATTCTATTGTTATTAAGCCAGTTATTAATGCGACAGATGAAGATGTAAAAATAGATGAGCCATTACTTGAAAAAACTTCAGTAATTGAACCAGGAACAGTGGTACAAATTAGAGTATATGCTACTGATGGAACAGAAAGTATGTATACAATTACTTTTGTTAAAGATACAAGAATAAACTTTTTCTTCCTATTGGGACTTATAATATTTATTATTTTATTGATAATATTTATAAAGTTATTAATAAAGAAAAATAAAGATAAAAATGTTGATGAAAAAGTTATTAATGAAACCCCTAAAGATATTGAAAAAACTAAAAAATTGCAGAAGATAAACTTAGGTAACTAAGTTTATCTTTCTTAAGGAGGAATTTAATGCAAAAATATATCCCAAAAATGTATAAGAAAAATATTTTTGATGTTAATTATGAAAAACTTAAAAAGAATGGTATTAAATGTATTTTATTTGATTTAGATAATACACTTTTGACTGTTAACTCTAATAAAATTGATAAAAAAATAGGTAATTTTATAAATAAGTTAAAAAAGGACTTTTCAATTTACGTTATATCAAATAATAGTAATAAAAAAAGATTAGAAATAGTAACTAATACATTGGATATTCCATATATTTATTTTGCTTTAAAACCGCTTTCCTTTGGATTTAAAAAAATAATAAAAAAATATGGTTATAAACCGAACGAAATGTGTATTATAGGCGATCAAATTATAACAGATGTTTTAGGTGGAAATAGGATAGGGATTTTTACAATCTTAATAGAACCATTAGAATCTAAAGAATTGAAAATAACTTCTATTAACAGATTTTTGGAAAGAAAAATAATCCAAAAAATGGAAAATCTAGGTAAATTTAAAAAAGGAGTATTTTATGAATGAAGATAAATTTTGTGCTGGTTGTGGTGTAAAACTTCAAGACTTTAATATGTTATTCGAAGGATATACTGCTGATTTGTCTAATAATCTTTGCAGTAGATGTTTTAAATTGAAAAATTATGGCGAATATCAACTTACAACAAAGTCTAATGCTGAATATATTGATATTCTTAAAAGTATAAATGAAACAAAAGATTTAGTGCTTTATATTGTAGATTTATTTAATATTGAAAAAGATATAAAAATGATTCGTGAATATATTAGTAACAGATTGATATTAGTTGTAACGAAAAGAGATGTTTTGCCTAAAAGCGTAAATGATGAAAAAATTAAAGAGTATTTTACCAAATTTAATCTTGATTACCAAGATATTATTATAATTAGCTCAAAGAAAAATTATAATATTGATGAGCTATTTCTATTTATAAAGAAATATAAATCAAGCAAAAATGTTTATGTTGTTGGACATACTAATGTTGGTAAAAGTACACTTATAAAAAAATTAATGAAAAATTATTCTGAATTTGATTGTGACTTGACAGTTTCTGTTTTACCATCAACAACTCTTAATAAAATAAATATTAAATTAAGTGATGATTTGAATTTAATAGATACTCCAGGATTAATAGACAGGGGTAATATTGTTAATTATGTTGATTTTTCTGTTATGAAAAAAATAATTCCTAAAAAAGAAATAAAACCTAAAACTTATCAAGTTAAAATTAATCAGAGCCTTTTAATTAACGAATTAATACGAATTGACTACATAGAAGGAACCAAAAATAGCTTTACATTTTTTGTGTCAAATGATTTAAAAATAAAAAAAATTAATAGTAATAAAAGTGATTCTATGAAAGATATTATAAAAAGAAGTTTAGAAGTCGGGTATCATCAAGATATAGTTATAAATGGTATGGGTTTTATTAAAATAACCGACAAAGCAATTGTTGATATTTATATCGATAAAAATGTTGAGATATTTGTTAGAGATTCATTGATATAGTTTATATTTTGTAAAATTTTTTGTAAATAATAATATTAAAAATTGAATAAGAATTTGATAATTGTTATAATTATTATGGGTGTAATGATGATAATTAAAGTTAAAGATTTAGATATAAATTACATACAATATGGTGAGGGTAGTGACATTGTATTGCTACATGGATGGGGACAGAATATTAAAATGATGGAACCAATAGGTGAAAAATTAGCTAGCAAATTTAAAGTTACTATTCTTGATTTACCAGGACATGGAAATTCTAGTGAGCCTAAAGAAGCACTTACAATTTATGATTTTTGCGAAATTCTTAAAGAATTTTTAGATAAATTAAAGATTGATAATCCAATAATAATAGGCCATTCTTTTGGTGGAAGAATAGCAATCATATATGCATCTCATTATGATACAGAAAAACTTATTCTTTTAGGCGCACCTTGTGTTAGAAAAAAAGAAAAGCTTGGTTTGAAAATTAAAACATTGAAACAACTGAAGAAAATTCCAGTTTTGAATAAATTTGAAGAATTTGCTAAAAAACACATTGGTTCTCGTGATTATAGGAACGCTAATCCAATAATGAGGCAAATCTTAGTTAATACAGTAAACGAAGATTTAAGTGATTGCGCAAGAAAAATTAAATGCCCAACTCTTTTGATTTGGGGAGAGTATGATAATGAAGCACCTGTAGAAGATGCTAAAATATTAGAAAAACTTATTGATGACTCTGGACTAATAATTTATCCAAATGGAAGCCATTATACATATTTAGAATTTTTAAATCCAGTTTGTAAAGTTATTAAAACTTTTATTGAATAGAAAGAAGGATTTTTATGATATTGTTAGTTTGCTTTGTTTATTTTATTATGCTGGTGTATATTATTAATACATCAAGCAAATCAATACACATGTTACAGCAAAATTTATACAATGAAAATAATAGATATTTGAAGTGGTTAGGAAAAAACTTTAAAAATAGTTTTATAAATTTAAATTTATATGGGATTCTTTTTTCAATATTTTTATTTTTTTCGTTAAGTGATATTTTAGATGTTTTCTTTTTACTTATACTGATTTCTGTATATATTGTAAGCTTATTTATTGATAAGGAGAAAAGAAAACATGATCAAAATAAGAAACCGTTAGTTATTACAAAAAGAGTTAAAAGACTTATTGTAACTATCTCTATTATATATATTTTACCTGTAATCTTCTTTTTCATAAATACTAACTATAGAAATTTTTGCCTTTTAATTTTGGCGATATTAACTAGTTTGAATTATTTGATAATATATTTTGCAAATCTTATTAATCATCCAGTGGAAAGAATTGTATATCATCATTTTGAAAGACTAGCTAAAAACAAGTTAAAGTCTATGAATAATTTGAAAGTTATAGGTATCACTGGTAGTTATGGTAAAACTAGCAGTAAGAACATATTAAATGATATATTAAAAATAAAATTTAATTGTTTAGCAACTCCTAAAAGTATTAATACCTTTAATGGCCTTATGATAACAATAAATAATAAGCTTAGTAAATTAGATGATGTTTTTATAGCTGAAATGGGAGCTTATGTTAAAGGTGAAATAAATGGTCTTTGTAAACTTGTTAACCCAAAATATGGAATAATAACATCTATCGGTACTGCTCACTTAGAAACTTTTGGTAGTGAACAAAATATTATTGATGGTAAAATGGAATTAATAGAATATTTACCAAGTGATGGAATAGGTGTTTTAAATAAAGATGATTTAAAGCAAAAAAATTATAAAATAAAAAATAAAAATAAATGTAAAATAGTATGGATAGGTATTGATAATAAAGATGTAGATGTAAGAGCTAGTAATATTAAATGTGACAATAAAGGAACTAGTTTTACTGTTAAATTTAAAGATTTAGAAAAAACATATGCTTTTGAAACAAAACTTTTAGGAAAACATAACGTTTATAATATTTTAGCTAGTATTGCTTTAGGATATGAATTCGGTATATCTATTAAAAATCTACAACAAGCAGTTAAGAAGGTTAAACCTGTAGAACATCGCTTAGAACTAAAAAAACTTGGAGAATTTTATCAAATTGATGATGCATATAATTCTAATCCTGTAGGAGCTAAGAACGCACTAGATGTTTTAAATTTAATGAAAGGAACTAAAGTTGTTGTTACTCCAGGGATGGTTGAGCTTGGGGAAAAAGAAGAAGAATATAATCGTGAATTTGGAAGACAGATTAGTGAAGTTGCCGATAAAGTAATTTTAATTGGGGAAAAACAGACAAAATCAATTAAAGCGGGACTTGTTGATAAAAAATTTAATGAAGATAATATATATGTATTAAATGATGTTAGAGATGCTTATATTTTAATAAATAAGTTTAAAGAAAAAGAAGATCTTTATGCATTATTTGAGAATGACTTACCAGATACATATACGGAAATAGGAGGATAAAGATGATAAAAGTCGGCGTTATTTTTGGTGGGGAATCAGTTGAACATGAAGTTAGTATAATTTCTGCTGTGCAGGCAATGAATAAATTAGATAATGAAAAATATGATATTGTACCAATCTATATTTCGAAAGATAATGAATGGTATACTGGAACAGCATTAAGAGAAATAGATACTTTTAAAGATATTGAACTATTGAAGAGGTATACGAAAAACGTAGTTTTATACAATAAAAGAGGAAGATTTGTTTTACAAAGCAAAGGAATTTTTAGAAGGATTGTAAATGACATTGATATTATACTTCCTGTTGTGCATGGTACTAATGTAGAAGATGGTGTATTACAAGGATATTTAAAAACAATTGGTGTACCTTTTGTTGGCAGTGATGTTACAGCTAGTGCAGTTGCACAAGACAAAGTTATTCAAAAAATGGTATTTCAAAATTCCAATTTACCTGTTGCTGATTATATTTGGTTTTATGATTGTGAATACAATGATGATAGCGATGCAATTATAGAAAAAATTGAAAAAAAACTTGAATATCCTGTTATTGTAAAACCAGCTACTCTTGGTAGTAGTATTGGAATATCATCAGCAAAAAATAAAAAAGAGCTTGTAAAAGCTATTGAAGAAGCTATTGAATATGATGAAAAGATTGTAGTTGAAAAGAAAGTTGAAAATTTAATTGAAGTAAACATAAGTGTTTTAGGAAACTACGAATATCAAAATTTATCGGAAATAGAGCAAGTGATGACAGATAATAGCCTTCTAACTTACGATGATAAATATATAAATGGTGGAAAAAAAGTAGGAAAAGCTGGAATGGCTAGTGCCAGTAGAAAAATACCAGCAAATATTTCTGAAAAATTAAAAAGCGAAGTTCAAGAAATTGCAGTTAATGCATTTAAAACAGTGGGATTAAGTGGTGATGTTAGAATTGATTTCTTGATTGATGAAAAGAAAAAGAAAGTATATATTAATGAAATTAATTCTTGCCCTGGATCTCTTGCATTCTATTTGTGGGAACCAGTTGGTAAAAGATTTACGACACTTCTTGATGAAATGATTAACATTGGTATAAAAGATTATAAAAAGAGAGTAAACAAAATACATAGTTTTAAAACAAACATTTTAAGTGGCTATAGCGGTTTAAAAGGATGTAAAGGAAAATTAAAATAAATTAGTGGGGTGATGAAATGCTAGATATTTTGGAATCTTCTGAAAATGGTTATAATGACTATTTTAATATCCAAAATCTTTCATTTAATCACCCTTTGACTAATTCTGAATTGGAAGAATTTAGATCATTAATTTTTTCATTAAATAATCTTAATCAAATATATTTTAAAGGCACAATAGATATTAATAGTATTGAAGCGATAAAAGATTTACTTTCTATTAGCGGATTTGTTGATGATAGTTTGATAGAAAAATGTATAGTAGCATCGTTTTCTGGAGATGAGCTAAAATCTATTCTAAATAGTAGATATGAAAATCCTGAAACTTGGAAGCTTTGCTATGACATTGATGATAATAATTATATGTTAGCGGATATCCCTAAATGTCGTACTTTCTTTTCATATATAGAAAGAATAAAATTATTAATAGAGAAAGAGGAACTTAGTGATTTTGAGAAAGTATTAAAAACATACGATATTGTTAAACTTATCGAATATAGTAACACTTGCAGCGATTTATTACCTGATATTGTTATTAATCAAGAAGCAAATTCTTTAGGGTTTAATAAGATTTTTACATATATTTTAAAATCTTTAGGATTTAAATGTTTTATCGGAAAAGAAAAATTAAGTAATCAAAAGGAATCTTTTATTTCAGCGGTTGATATTCATGATGACAAATACAATATTGATGGAATTTATTTATTTGATCCATCTATGGATTCTTTATCAAAAGAAATTTATAAAAATGATGATGTTAGAATGATTAATTATAATTATTTTGGACTTAGATTAAAAGATATTAATAATTCAACTCATGGTGATTATTTAACAGGGGCCTTAGGAATACTTTCAATTGAAGATTATGATTTCAGTCTTGCTAGATATTTAAATAACAGAAATAGCTCTATAAAAAAAGAGTTTCTTAGACTTGATGAGATATGCAATTTATCATATGAAGAACTATATAATAGAATAAAAAAGTCACAAATTATTCCATTTGAAACAATTGAACTAGCAATAAATAATGTTCATAGTAATAGTCATCGTAAAGAAAATTATAGTAACTTATTAAGAGAAAATTATTTTTCTAGAAAAGAGGAATTGTTTAATCCAACGGTAGATGAAATGTTAGAAGTAATGTTAAAATAAAGAAATTTTAGTAATTTCTTTTATTTTGGGATAATAATATATAGTGTTGACAAATTAATTAAATATTAGTATAAGTAAATAAGAACGGAAGTGGATATATGACTAAAAACTTAGTAATAGTAGAATCGCCAAGCAAAAGTAAAACAATAGAAAAATATCTTGGTAGTGAATATAAAGTAGTTTCTTCTAAAGGACATATAAGAGATTTAGCTACAACAGGAAAATATGGTTTAGGAGTAGACATTGATAATGATTTTAAGCCAAGTTATATTCCAATTGCAGGAAAGAAAAAAATAATAACAGAATTAAAAAAAGATATTAAAGATAGTACCAAAGTTTTTCTTGCAACTGACCCAGATCGAGAAGGGGAAGCAATATCTTGGCATTTAAAAGACGCTTTAGGAATAAAAGAAAATGATTATGAAAGAGTACTTTTTCACGAAATTACTAAGAATAAAGTAATAGATGCTTTTAAAAATCCTAGAAAAATAGATTATAATCTTGTAAGAAGTCAGGAAACAAGAAGAATTTTAGATAGAATAATTGGTTTTAGATTAAGTAAACTCATGCAATCAAAAACAGGAGGAAAAAGTGCTGGAAGAGTTCAAAGTGTTGCATTAAAGTTAATCGTTGATAGGGAAAGAGAAATTCAAAATTTTAAAAGTGAAGAATATTGGTCAATAGATGCTATTTTTAATGAATTTGAAGCTACATTATTTAATTATAAAAATAAAGAAATAAAAATTAGTAATGAAAAAGAAGCAAAAAATATCTTATCTCAATTAGATTCACAGTTTATAGTTTCTTCAATATCAGAAAAAGAAAAATTAAAAAAAGCTAAACCTCCTTTTATTACCAGTACATTACAGCAAGATGCGTCTAACAAATTAAATTTTAATGCAAAAAAAACTATGTCACTTGCTCAAAAACTTTATGAGGGAATAGATATTGGTAATGATACTGTTGGTCTTATTACATATATGAGAACAGATTCTATTAGACTTAGTGATGATTATATAAACGAAGCTTATAAATATATAAATGATATTTATGGAAAAGAATACGTTGGTTATATAAAGAAAGCAAAGAAAAAAGAAAATGTTCAAGATGCACATGAAGCAATTAGACCTACTAGTGTTTTTAGAACGCCAGAAAAAATGAAACCATATTTAACTAATGATTTGTATAAATTATATGAACTTATCTATTATAGAACACTTGCATCTTTAATGGCTGACGCTAAAGTAAATTCTACTAGTATAATTTTAGATAATAATGATTATCAATTTAAAGCTACAGGACAAGTGCTTATTTATGATGGATACTTAAAAGTCTATAAAGAATTTGAAAAAAGCGAAGATAAAGCTTTACCAGTATTAAAGGCAAATGATACTTTAATTGCTAATTCCATAGAAAAAGAACAACATTTTACACAACCTCCTAGTAGATATACTGAAGCAAAGCTTATTAAGGAAATGGAAGATTTAGGTATAGGAAGACCTTCAACTTATGCTACTGTAATAGATACATTAAAAGAACGTGATTACGTAAAGTTAGAAGACAAAAAATTTATTCCAACAGAAATAGGCATTGAGACTACTGATAAATTACAAGAATTTTTTAGTGATATAATTAATGTTGAGTATACAGCAAATATGGAAACAGATTTAGATAAAATTGCTGATGAAAAGCAAGACTATATTAAAGTATTACATAATTTTTATGATTCTTTTGAACCACTTGTAAAAAAAGCGTTTTCAGAAATGGAAAAGAAAGCCCCAGAAGAAACTGGTGATGTTTGTCCAGAATGTGGTAATCCATTAGTAATAAGGAATGGAAAATATGGTGAATTTATAGCTTGCAGTAATTATCCAAATTGTAAATATATAAAGAAGGAAGAAAACCAAGTAAAAGAAATTACTAAATGTCCTAAATGTAGTGGTATGATAGTTGAAAAAGTAAGTAAAAAAGGAAAAGTGTTTTATGGATGTAATAATTATCCAAAATGCAAAGTAGCAACTTGGGATATTCCAACTGGTGATACTTGTCCTAATTGTCATGAACTATTAGTTAATCATAATGGTACAATAAAATGTAGTAATTGTGATTATGTACAAAATAATAATTAAGGATGATATGTAAGTTATAATTAGTATTTTTAATTGATTTTAAAACTTTATTATTAATGTTTATCTCTTTTATTTTGTTTGGTATAATATTAAAAGGTGATATATATGGAAAGAGTTATTCTTATTGATGGTAATAATATTCTTTTTAGAAGCTATTATGCTACAGCATATAATGGAAATATTATGAAGAATTCTAAGGGATTTCCTACAAATGCATTATATGGACTAGTTAATATGATTAATAAAATTATACAAGAAGAAAATCCAACATATATTATGATTGCATTTGATAAAGGCAAGACTTTTAGACATGATAAATATTTAAATTATAAAGATGGTAGAATGGATACACCCGATGAATTAAAAATACAATTTCCCAAAGCTAAAGAATTAGTAGAAGCTATGGGAATAAAATATTTTGAAATAGATAATTATGAAGCTGATGATATTATTGGAACATTTGCTAAAAAGTGCAATAATAATCCAGAATTTAATGGTGTTATTATAAGTAGTGATAAGGATTTATTACAACTTATAACTGATGAAGTTGAAGTAAAGTTGTTAAAACAAACTGGAAGTATCCGTATGACTCATAAAGAATTTTTGAATATTTATGGTATTGAACCACCAAGAATGGTTGATTTGAAAGCTTTAATGGGAGACTCATCTGATAATATTCCTGGAGTAAAAGGAATTGGTGAGAAAACGGCAATAAATCTTTTAAAAGAATACGAAACTTTAGATAATTTGTATAATAATATAGATAATATTAAAGGAAAAGTAAAAGAAAAACTTATTTCTGATAAAGAATCAGCTTACATGAGTTATGATTTGGCTACTATTTATACTGATGTTCCAATTGATACAGATTTTGAAAAAATTAGATATAAAGGCTATGATTTGTTTAAATATATAGAAATTTTAGAAGATCTAGAGTTTTATTCTCTTATTAAAAAGATGGATATAAAAAGTGAAGATTTAAAAAGTAATATAAATTCTGAAATCCCTTTTGAATATAAAATTGTAGAAGATATTAATGAAGTAAAGATAAATAATGAATATTCTATCTATTTAGAATTATTAGGATACAATTATCACAAAAGCAAACCACTAGGAATAAGTATTTATGATGGCGTTAATTGTTATTATATTCCTTTTGATTTAGTGATGGAAAATCCTGAATTATTATTAGAAAATAAATATGAAAAATTTACTTATGATTTAAAAAAACTTATTGTCGTTTTAAAGAAAAATAATCTACTAATTAACAATTGTAATTATGATGCAATGATAGCAGGATATTTATTAAATTATAATGTTAAAGATGATATTAGTTATATGATGAGAAATGATAACATCGATGTTAAATTTTATGAAGAAGAATTTGGAAGTGCTGCTAAATTAAAATGTCCAACTTTAGATATAGTAGCAGAAAATTGCTGTAAAAAAGCTAAATATATTTATGATACTAGAAAAAAAATATTAGATAAAATTGAGCAAGAAGAAGAAAGTTATTTATTTAATTCGATAGAGATGCCTCTAGTTTCTGTTTTAGCAGATATGGAATTAACAGGAATTAGAGTAGATGTAAATTATTTAAAAGAAATGGGAAGCGAGCTAGAAAAACAAATAAAAAATTTATCCAAAGAAATTTATGAATTAGCAGGGTGTGAGTTTAATATTTTATCACCAAAACAGCTAGGTGAAACTTTATTTGTTAAATTAGAAATACCGTATCCTAAAAAAATTAAAGATAATAATTATTCAACAAGCAAAGATATTTTAGATAAGATTGCTAATTTTCATCCAATCGTAAATAAAATAGAAGAATACAGAATACTTGCAAAATTATATAATAACTATGTAGTTGGTCTTATTGATGAAGTAGCTAGTGATGGAAGAATTCATACAATATTTAATCAAACTTTAACTAGAACCGGAAGATTATCATCATCTAGCCCTAATCTTCAAAATATTCCTATTCGTTTAGAATATGGTAAACTAATAAGAAAAGCTTTTTTACCAGATAAAGATTCAATAATATTATCAAGTGATTATTCACAAATAGAACTTAGAGTTTTTGCTCATATTTCTAAAGCTGATAATTTAATTAAAGCTTTTATAGAAAATCAAGATATTCATGCAAAAACAGCAAGCGATATTTTTGGAGTTCCAATAGAAATGGTAGATTCTAATATGCGAAGACAAGCTAAGGCTGTTAATTTTGGAATACTTTATGGTATTAGTAGCTTTGGTTTAAGTGAAGATTTGAACATTGATGTTTCACATGCTAAAAATTTTATTGATAATTATTTGAAGACATATCCAAGAATTAGTGAATATATGAAAGAAGTAATAGAAAATGCTCATTCTACAGGTTATGTAAAAACTTTGATGAATAGAAAAAGGGAAATTGATGAATTGAATAATAAAAATTATATGATTCGAAGTAGTGGTGAAAGAATGGCCTTAAATACTCCAATTCAAGGAACAAGTGCAGATATTTTAAAGAAAGCAATGGTTGAAATATATAATGAGTTTAATAAGAAAAATTTGAAGAGTAAAATATTAATTCAAGTTCATGATGAACTAGTTTTCAATGTCTTAAAAAGCGAAGAAAAAGAGGTTGAGTCAATAGTTAAAAATATAATGGAAAATACTTATAAATTATCTGTTCCTTTAGTAGTTGATATAAATAAAGGAATTAACTGGTATGAAGCTAAGTAGTAAGGAGTGATATTATGCCAGAAAAACCAGAAGTAATAACTGTTGCTAAAAAATTAGAAAAAAAAATTCTCGGCGAAAAGATAATTGATGTTAAAATATTTTATCCAAAAATGATTGATTATCCTGACCTTGAAACTTTTAAAAAAAGTATAAAAAATCAAACTATCAATAGTATTACTACTAGAGGAAAATGGATAGTAGTAGAATTAGATACTGATTATTTATTATTTCATTTACGAATGGAGGGTAAATTCTTTTTTAGAAATAAAAACGATGAAATAAATAAACATGAACATGTTATTTTTCTTTTAAATAATGGAGTCGAATTAAGATTTGCCGATGTTAGAAAATTTGCTAAAATAATGCTTATTCCAAAAGATAAACTTTTAACTATGAAACCATATACAGAACTAGGATTAGAGCCTTGGGATAAGAATCTTACAGTAGAATATTTAAAAGAAAAGCTTAAAAATAAAAAATTACCTATAAAAACAATTCTTTTAGATCAAAGTATCATAACTGGTATAGGTAATATTTATGCAGATGAAATTTTATTTTTATCAAAGATTAATCCATTAACAAAGCCAAATTTACTTATCGACAATGACCTTAATAATATAATAAAAAATACGATTAAAGTTTTGGATAAAGCAATAGAAGAAGGAGGAACCACAATTAGAAGCTATACCTCCGAAGAAGGAGTTACTGGACTATTTCAAAATAATTTAAACGTACATCAAAGAGAAGGACAAGAATGTTATAATTGTAAAACAAAGGTTATAAAAATTAGAGTTGGTGGTAGAGGAACTTATTATTGCCCTAACTGTCAAAAGGAAATTATAAAATAAAAATGTTGCAATATTTGCAACATTTAACTATTTGAACTAGATTTTAACATAACTTTAGGCTCTTCTTTTATATGAGAAAAATATTCATCAATTTTTACCAGATTTTCAACTGATGAAGTAAAATTTTTACTTCGTTCTAATCTTCCTAATAATTGACTAGTAGTTAAAGAAGCTGAATTTAAAAAGTTTCTAACTAATCCTTGCTTTAAAAGACAATCAACTTCGATATCTTCAAGTAATTCTTCAATACGATTTTCAGATATAAGATTATTTGCATATTCAACATATCCATTTTTTCCATTATATAGTACACATCTTCTAAGTAATGCAGAATATATATCAGAATCCTCAAAATTATCAAATCTTTTACTGAAAAAACTCAATGCTTGTTGAATACTATAATTTGTTAAAGTTGTTTTAATAGCAAATTCTTCACCATAAAATTTTTCCATATATTGAAAATATTTTTTTAATTGAATTTCAACTTCACGTTCCTCAAAAATTATTTCCATAATATATTCCCCTTTCGTGAGAAGCTATTATACACCATTTTTAATCATTAGTCAACTAAATAATAATTGTTAACTTCATTATTAATATAGTATAATATTTTCGAGGTGAAATTTTATTATCTATTATTAAATTTAAATGAATAGTAAATGGTAAATAAAAGTATATTATGAGTGATGGATTGTTAATTGTAAATAAACCTAGTGGATATACTAGCAGAGATATAGTAAACATTGTAAGTGGAATTTTGAATACAAAAAAGATTGGTCACTGTGGGACGCTTGATCCTATCGCTACTGGTGTTTTAGTATTGGCTATTAATGATGGACTTAAAGTTTTAGAATTTATGAACAATGATACTAAAGAATATATAGCAAATGTAAAACTTGGAATATCTACAGATACTTTAGATATTTCTGGAAATATTATTGAAAAAAAAGAGGAATATTTTCTTAATGGAGACTTATTATTTAAAGTCATAAATAAATTCAAAAAGAAATATTTTCAAGAAGTTCCTCTTTATTCGTCTGTTAAAGTTAATGGTAAAAGACTTTACAAATATGCAAGAGAAGGAGAACCTGTTATTTTACCTAAAAGAGAAGTTGAAATTTTTGAAATAGAACTTTTAAGTGCTAGTCATGATGAGTTTAGCTTTAGAGCAGTTGTTAGTAAAGGAACATATATTAGGAGTCTTATTAGAGATATAGGAAGTGAAATAAAAATTCCCTGTACAATGAGTAGCTTGAAAAGAATACGACAAGGTAGTTTTGATATTAATGAAGCAGTAACTATTAGTGATATAGAAAATAATAATTTTAAAATATTACCATTAGAAAGAGGGTTAGATAGATATCCTAGCGTTATAGTTAATAGTAATTTAGCTAATAAAATAGAAAATGGTAGTATTTTAGATAATATTTATAATAGTGATATTATAGTTTTTAAGAATAATGATAATGAAGTGCTTGCTATATATAAAATTTATGATAAAAATACTAAGAAAATTAAACCTATAAAAGTATTTAAAAAAATATAATTTTAATATTTGAAAATGTAACATCAATATATTATTTTTACCATATAATATATAAGAATATATTGGAAGTTATATGTTTTGTTACAAAGGAAATGATAGTAGTTTAAATCATTGCGCACCATGTCTACGAGTATATTCTGTTCCAGGCCCACAAGGAGCAACAGGACCAACAGGCCCACAAGGAATAACAGGACCAACAGGGCCAGAAGGAGCAACAGGAAATATTCAAGCAAATCCATATAATTTATATGTTCAATCTACAGCACAACCAGGAGGAGATGGAAGTCAAATTTCACCATTTCAAACAATTGAACAAGCACTAACTATAGCAAAGACTAACGGGATTATTAATGTTTTAAGCGGAACTTATCCTATTACCCAACAGCTTGTTTTAAATATATCAGGATTAACCATTAAAGGAATGGCCGGAGCATTAATTTTACTTCGAAATTCAATAATACTATTTTTATGTAATGGTGATAACATTACAATTGATGGACTTAATATAACCAGTGATAATCCTTATCCAGTTGAATTCATACAAATAGCAGGCGACAATAATCAAATTTTAAACTGTAAAATTTATGGACCAGAACAATTTGGCGATTCTTCAACATGGGTAGTAAACAGAGGTTTTGTTACTCAAATAAATACAACAAATTTATTAGTAAGGAACAATATTTTTCATACCTTGAGACAACCAGCATATTTAAATCCTAATTCTACTGGAACGATTATGGATAATGTCGTATACAATACTAGAGGATATGTAGTTGATCAAGCAATTTTTTTATTTTCTGGAAATTCTTGGGGAATTCCGGAAAATGCAGTAGATATTGCATTGTTAGCAGGAACTAAAACAGGTGCACCATATGATCCGATTTCAGCTTTGTCATCTAGTAATAGTGGTGCTGCAGTTAGTGATCAAAGATAAAAATATTAGTAACAAACTATAATAATACATAAATTATGTTAAAATTCAAAATAAAAAGAATTATTAAAAAATTATAATAATATTAATAAACAAATGAATTTGAATGTTAATATAAAATATTATCTGTAAAATTTATTTATAATTATTGAAAAAAAAATATTAGTGTTGTAAAATATAACTAACTTCTTGCAAAAAGAGTAATTAATGCTAATTTTTTAGAGAGAGTATAGTCGGTGAAAATACTTAAATTTAATTAATGAAAGACATTTGCTTTTATGAAGACTCGTGTATTCGCGTTAAGAAGTGAGCATAATTTATTTTATGGAATTAAGGTGGCACCGCGATTTATTCGTCCTTATGTTGCTACCTTTTTATTTTAGGAGGAATATGTATGATAAGTAAACCAAAAGGATGTTACGATATTTATGGTGAAACTGCTAAAAAATGGCAATACGTTAATAAAATTATTGATTCGTTAATGGAAAAATATAACTACAACTATATAAGAACACCAATATTTGAATCAAGTGAACTTTTTCATCGTGGAATTGGTGAAACAGCGGATGTTGTAACTAAAGAAACTTATGATTTTAATGATAGGGCAAATCGTAATATGACACTTCGACCTGAAGGAACAGCAGGGATTGTTAGAAGCTATATAGAAAACAAAATGTATGGAGATGCTAATCAACCAATAAAATTATATTATAATGGTACTATGTATAGATATGAAAGACCACAGTCAGGTAGAGATAGAGAATTCACACAATTTGGTGTTGAAGTTTTAGGTGCTGATGATCCTATGGTTGACGCAGAAGTTATTTCTATACCAGTTGTTCTTTTATCTATGTTAGGTTTAAAAGGAATTAAAGTAAAAATTAATTCTTTAGGGGATAGAGAATCACGCGATAATTATCGTAATGCTTTATTAGATTATTTTAGACCTCATATTAAAGAGTTGTGTGAAGATTGTAATGACAGATTGGAAAAAAATCCACTTAGAATTTTGGATTGTAAGGTTGATAAAGATAATCCATTGTTGAAAGATGCTCCTAAAACACTTGATTATTTGAATGAAGAAAGTAAGAAAAGATTTGAAGAAGTAAAGTCTTTTCTTGATGAGCTAGGAGTTGATTACGAAGTCGATTATCGAATAGTAAGAGGATTAGATTATTACAATCACACAGTTTTTGAAATAGAAGCTGATGTTGAAGGCTTTGGTTCTAATAATGTTTTAGCAGGAGGAGGACGTTATAATGGATTAGTAGATACTTTAGGAGGCCCAAATACATCATGCATTGGATTTGCTTGCGGAATTGGAAGAATTATTCAAGCACTAGATTTAGAAAAAGTTAGATTACCTATAATTGATGATATTGAAGTTTTTGTAATGTATGTATCTGAAACTGAAAAAAAGTATGCAACTTCATTAGTTCAATATTTACGTGGTAATGGATTTCGTGTAGAAACAGTATACACTAAGCGTGGATTAAAAGCTCAATTTAAACAAGCTGATAGACTAAAAAGTAAGTATTTGATAATTTTAAATGATGACGATTTAAAAAATGATGAAATAAAGATAAAAAACAATAAAACAAAAGAAGAAGAATTAATAGGAATTGATTACTTAATATATTATTTAGATGAACATTTAAGTGATGAAATTTCAGATTTAGATTATGATGAATGTAGATGTGGAGGTCATGATGAAAAGATATAATAATGCACAATTTAATATTGAAGATGTTGGAAAGAAAGTAGAGCTTTATGGCTGGGTTCAAAAGAAAAGAAATTTAGGAGGTCTCGTTTTTATCGATTTAAGAGATCGCTCTGGAATAATTCAAGTAGTTATTACGCCAGAAAATGAATACTATGATTTAGCTTCATCATTAAAAAGTGAATCAGTAATAAGTGTTACAGGAACAATAAGTGAAAGAGAAAGCAAAAATTTAAAACTTAAAACTGGTGATATAGAAGTATTAACAGATAAATTAGAACTAATCAACCCTTCAATTGATATTCCTTTTGAAATATTGGATGATACAACAGCGCTTGAAGATACAAGATTGAAATACCGCTATTTAGATATAAGACGTGATGCAATTAAAAATAATCTTATTTTACGTCATAATGTTACGATGATTACAAGGAATTTTTTATCTGAAAGCGGGTTTATAGAAGTTGAAACTCCAATTTTATGCGTTCCAACTCCAGAAGGTGCTAGAGACTACTTAGTTCCTTCAAGAATTTCTAATGGAAATTTTTATGCTCTACCACAGTCTCCGCAAATTTTTAAACAGCTTTTAATGATAGGTGGAATAGAAAAATATTTTCAAATTGCAAGATGCTTTCGTGATGAAGATTTACGTGCTGATAGACAACCAGAATTTACGCAAATTGATATTGAAATGAGTTTTTCTTCTGAAGATGATATATTTTCAGTAGTAGAAGGTTTAATGAAAGAAATTTTTAAAAAAGTAAAAAATATTGAATTAGATAAATTTGAAAGACTTACTTATGATGAATGTATTAATCGTTTTGGAACGGATAAACCTGATACTAGATATGAGATGGAAATAGTTGATATTACAGAAATATTTAGTAAAACTTTCTTTGAAATTTTTAGTAATATAATAGCAAATGGTGGAATAATAAATGCAATTGTATTAAGAGATTTAGCTTCTACAGTATCACGAAAAGATATTGATAAATATACTGAATTTGTAAAAATATATAAAGCTAAAGCATTGTCATATCTAAAATATAACAATGGAATTTTATCCGGGTCTATTTCAAAGATATTAAACGATAAAGAACAAGAAAGTCTTATTGATAAATTAAACTTGAAAGAAAACGATATGGTTTTTATTGTTGCAGATAAAAAGCAAATTGTAAAAACTGCTTTAGGCGCATTAAGAATTAAATTAGCTAATCAATATAATTTGATAAACAATGAAATTTATAATTTCTTATGGGTTACGGACTTTCCGATGTTTGAGTATTCAGAGGAAGAGAAAAGATATGTAGCTGCTCATCATCCATTTACTTCTCCAAGATTAGAAGACGTTGATAAGCTTCTTACTGATAAGGAAAATTGTTATTCTCGTGCATATGATTTGGTTTTAAATGGATATGAATTACTTAGTGGTTCAGTTAGAATTCATGATAGTTTTGTTCAAGAAAAAGTCTTTGAAGCAATTAACATGACACCTAAAGAAGCTGAAGAAAAATTTGGATTCTTTTTAGAAGCTTTTAAGTACGGAGCACCACCACATTGTGGAGTAGGTATTGGTCTTGAAAGATTAATTATGATACTTGCCAATACTGATAATATTAGAGACGTTGTAGCATTTCCTAAAACTGCCAGCGCATCATGTTTAATGACTGAAGCTCCAAATAAAGTAAGCTCTAAACAGCTTTCAGAATTGGGAATAGAAGTTATAAACAATAAGTAAGGCATAAAAGCCTTTTTTGGTTTTAATTAATATTTGAATTTACAAAAAAATATACTAATGTATAATTCTAATTTGTTAGATTTTATAAGGAGAATTTTTATGGAACAAAGTTTAATAGATGAATATAATAACAAGAGCAAGGATAGAATAAGTTGTGATAATTCTGTTAGTGAATATAAGGAAACACTAGAAGATTGTCGAATGGAGTTAATTAATTTAAAAATAGAAAGTAGTAATGCCTTTTCTATTTTATGTCATCCCATTAGAACAATTAGAGTTAATTACTATTTAAGAAAACTATCTGAAATAGAAAACAGGTTCTATTCATTATTAGATGCAGATTTATTAAATTTTATTGATGATACTGCTCCTATTACTGAAGAAGCTTTAACTGAGGCCTATAGATTTTATAAGCCCATACAAATTAGAACTTTTATTAATAAAAGTTCATCAACTTTAAAAAAAATGTTAATTCGATAGAAAATTTATTAAATATTTGCAATATTTTTGTTATACTAAGATAGAAATAATTAAAGAGGTGAATTTATGAGTGGACATTCAAAATGGGCAACAATTCATAGAAAAAAAGGTGAATTGGATGCTGCAAGAGGTAAAATATTTCAAAAAATAGCAAAAGAAATTTATGTTGCTGCAAAAGGAACAAATGGTGATCCTGACTCTAATCCTGCTTTACGCGCTGTAATTGAAAAAGCAAGAGGAAATAATATGCCTAAAGAGAATATTCAAAAGGCAATAGATAAAGCAATTGGAGCAGGTGACGCCGAAAACTATGAACAAGTTCGTTATGAAGGATATGCTTCTGGTGGAGTAGCCTTAATGATTGATTGTTTAACAGATAACCGTAATAGAACTGCTATGTTAGTAAGAAGTACACTTACTAAAAAAGGTGGAAATTTAGGAACAGATGGTTCTGTATCTTATTTATTCGAAAGAAAAGGTGTCATTGTAATAGATAAAAAATTAGATGAAGATACCATTATGTTAACAGCTTTAGATAACGGAGCAGTAGATGTTGTTGTCAATGATGATAGTTATGAAATATATACAACTACGGATAGCTTTTTGAAAGTTAAAGATGCTTTAGAAATTTTAGGTGTAAAAGAATTTATAACTAGCGAAATAACTTTTATCGCTAAAAATACTATAAATTTAGATGATGAAACAAAAGAAAAAGTTTTGGAATTAGTTGAACAATTAGATGATCTTGATGATGTACAAAACGTATATCATAATTTAGAAGTCTAAGCTGAGGTTTAAATGAATATAGCTATATTAGGAACAGGGGCGTATGGAATTGCTTTAGCTCTTATGTTTCATAAAAACAATAACAAAGTAAAAATGTGGACAAAGTTTAAAGAAGAAAAAGATTCTATTTTAAAAAATAGAATTAATGAAAAAGTATTACCAAATGTAAAAATACCAGAAGACATTATAATTTCTAATAATTTTGAAAAAGTAGTAGAAGATGCCAATCTTATTGTTATTGCTGTGCCAGCAGCATTTGTTGATGATGTTAGTATTAAATTAAAAGAATATATAAAAAAAGATCAATATGTTCTTTTAGCTTCAAAAGGAATAGAAAGAGATAGTTGTCTTTTTGTTGGAGATATTTTTAATAAACATATAAAAACAAAAAAATATGCAATTGTATCTGGACCTTCGTTTGCAATTGATATAGTTACTAATTGTCCTATTGGGTTAACTATTGCTAGTAAAAGTAAAAAAACTATAAAATTGGTAAAATCATGTCTAGAAAGTGATACATTAAAATTAAGAAGTACTACTGATATTATTGGTGTTGAAATTTGTGGATCAATAAAGAATGTTATAGCAATAGCAGCAGGTATTTTAGATGGCATGGGCTATCCAGAATCAACTCAAGCTATGTTTATTACAGAATCTTTACACGACATAAAAGAGTTGATTAATAAATTGGGAGGAGATAAAAAAACTATTTTATCTTTTGCCGGATTTGGTGATTTACTATTAACTGCCACTAGCAAAAAAAGTAGAAATTTTTCTTATGGATATATGATAGGAAAAAAAGAAGATAAAAATAAGATTAACAAATATGTAAAAAATACTACTATTGAAGGTCTTTACACAATAAAATCAATTTATAAATTATTAAAAAATAAAAAAGTAAAAATACCTATTATTAATTTAATTTATGACATTATAGAAAATAAAAAAGAAGTAGAAAAACTTCCAGAATTTTTGATATCAAAAAAATAACAAATGAGTTAATATTCATTTGTTTTTTATTTAGTATCAGTTTTTTCTTTAATTATTTTATAATAAGAAAGTAGAATATTATCGATATTTTTAGGACAATTAGCAGCTGAAGTACTAGGTAAATATATTGCCTCTATTTTAGTATTTTGATAACATAATTTTTTATATAGATCATATGCTTTTCTTCCAGTAGTAAAAATAGTAGTAATAGAAGAGTTATTTAATATAATAGATAAATCATTAGCAACGGGATTTTTTATTGAACTATCACTAGATGAAGAAATTTCGCAGCTTTGTAAAACGTCAAATAAGGCAATTTTATTTTTTTTTAAAAACATAATTTTTTCTTCTTTAGAACTTCCAATTTTAGTATCGTAAACTTTTTCTAATGTAGTCCAAAATTTATTTGTAGGGTGTGAATAATAAAATCCTAATTCGCGTGATTTTAAGGAAGGCATACTTCCTAATATTAATACTTTGGAATCATTAAAATAGATAGGTTCTAATGTATGAAAGACTAGCATAATATCACCAAAAATAATATATCTTTTTTCTTATATTTAAGCAATATTTTTATAAGATAATAAATTTAAAAATATTTACATATTAAAATAATTACTATATAATATATTCAAATTGAAAAGGAGTAATCTTTATGAGAGAATTTACAGAACAAGAGTTAGTTAGAAGAGAAAAACTTGATTTTTTAAGAGAAAAAGGAATTGATCCTTTTGGTAAAAAATATGATGTTAATACTACGACTAAAGATTTAAAAGAAGAATTTGAAAGTAGTACAACAGAAGAGCTTGATGAATTAAAAAAAGAAGTTTCTATTGCAGGAAGAATTATGACAAAAAGAGGTAAAGGTAAAGCAGGATTTATAAACCTTCAAGATAAATATGGACAAATTCAAATATATATTAAATTAGATAATATTGGAGAAGAAGCCTATTCTGTATTTGATAAATCAGATTTAGGAGATATAGTAGGGATTAAAGGAACTGTTATGCGTACTCATATGGGAGAATTGAGTATTCGTGCTTTAGAATTTACACATCTAGTTAAAGCCCTTCGCCCTCTTCCAGATAAATTTCATGGTTTAGTTGATATTGAAGAGAGATTCAGAAGAAGATATGTTGATTTAATAGTTAATGAAGATGCTCGCAAGGTAGCATTTTCTAGAGCAAAGATTATCAGATCAATTCAACATTATTTAGATAATCTTGGCTATACAGAAGTAGAAACTCCAGTTTTAGGAACTATTCTAGGTGGTGCAGCAGCTAGACCATTTGTTACGCATCATAACACTTTAGATATTGATATGTATTTAAGAATTGCTACTGAGCTATCACTAAAAAGACTTATCGTTGGAGGAATGGATGCTGTATATGAAATTGGAAGGTTATTTAGAAATGAAGGAATGGATAAAAATCATAATCCAGAATTTACTACAATTGAAGTATATAAAGCGTATAGTGATTTAGAAGGTATGATGGAATTAACAGAAGGAATTATTTGTAACGCTTGTATGGAAATAAATAATTCTTATGATATAGAATTTCGTGGACAAAAGATATCATTAAAACCAGGATTTAAAAAGATCTCAATGTGTGAAGCAATAAAGAAAGAAACGGGAATAGATTTCAAAAATGTCAAAACTTTTGAAGAAGCTAAGAAAATTGCAGAAGAACATAATATCGAAATAGAAAACCATTTTAGCTTTGGCCACATAGTAAATGCTTTCTTTGAGAAATATGTTGAAGAAACATTAATTGAACCAACATTTGTTTATGAGTATCCAATAGAAATAACACCACTTGCTAAAAAAGAACCAAGTGACGAAAGGTTTACTCAAAGATTTGAACTTTTTATTGCTGGGGGAGAATATGCTAATGCTTATACTGAATTAAATGATCCAATAGATCAGTATGAAAGGTTTGAAAATCAATTAAAAGAAAAAGAATTAGGAAATGAAGAAGCAAATGAAATGGATATTGATTTTATAGAAGCATTAGAATACGGAATGCCACCAACAGGTGGAATGGGAATGGGAATAGACCGTTTAGTAATGTTACTTACTAATAGTGAGACAATAAGAGAAGTAATTTTATTCCCAACAATGAAATTAAAGTAATTAAATGAGTTCATTTTATATTTATAATTTGAACTTTTTTTATTGCACAAATATATTACCAAGTAGTAAAATATTATGAGAAAGGATAATATCATGACTTTAAAAGAAAAAATTGAAATACCAAAATATTCACTAGGCGAGGAAATAATGAGTGCAATAACTCATGGAATAGGAGCATTATTATCAGTTGCTGCTTTAGTTATCTGTATTGTTTTTAGTGCAATAAGTGGAAGTGCATTGTCTGTTGTAAGCAGTTGTATCTATGGTACTACACTAATAATTCTTTATACAATGTCTACATTATATCATTCATTAAAAGTAAATAATGCTAAAAGAGTATTTAGAATTATTGATCATTGTAGTATATATCTTTTAATTGCTGGAACATATACTCCTTTTACATTGTTAGCTTTACCAAAAACTATTGGATTAATATTATTTTCAATAATATGGATAGTAGCAATATTAGGTATTGTTCTGAATTCTGTAGACTTAAAAAAATTTAGAGTTATTTCTTTTATGAGTTACCTCATATTAGGCTGGATTATTATTTTTGCTTTTAAACCATTAACTGAAACAGTAGCTAAATCGGGGATAATGTTATTAGTTGCTGGCGGATTTTGTTATACTGTAGGTTGTATTTTTTATGGCGCTGGAAATAAAATTAAATATATGCATTCAATATTTCATTTATTTGTTTTAGCAGGGTCAATTCTTCATTTCTTTTCTATATTACTTTATGTTATTTAAATAATGCAATAAATTAAGTAGAAGTATTAAAAAAATTTAAAATTTGTTATAATTATAATGTGATAGATATGAAAAAATATAAGTTTTATATATTATTGGTTATAACAATCTTATGCATGACAATTATATTAACTAGGAAAGAATTTCAAAATGATACTTTCTATACTATAAAAGTAGGAGAACAGATATTTAAAACAGGAATTGATATGAAAGATCACTTTTCTTGGATGAATAATCTTTCTTATACTTATCCTCATTGGTTATATGATGTTATTATTTTTTTAATTTATAATTTGTTTGGATTTACAGGAATATATATATCAACATTAATTTTTGCAAACATTTTATTGATTACTATGTATTTTACATTAAATAATATAATTAAGAATAAAGGATTATCATATATATTAGTAGTAATTCTAGGCTTAACTTTGAAAAACTTTATAACTGCAAGGGCACAGTTAATAAGTTTTATTCTCTTCCTGCTAATTTTATATTTTATTGAAAAATTGCGTGAAAATGGTAAAAAAAAATATATATATTATATATTTATTTTCTCATTATTAATTGCTAACTTTCATTCGGCAGTATTTCCTTTTATATTTGCATTATTTCTTCCATATATAGTATCAGATTTTCTTTTTCTTTTTTTTAAGAAAATAAATAAAAATAATTTTAAAAAAATAAATTTTGGTAAGATTGAAATTGATAGTCCAAAAAATTTTAAAAAAATTATTATAGCATTTTTAGCATCACTTTTATCTGGTATTTTTACTCCAAATTTCCCTATAGCATGTACATATTTTATTAAAACAAAGATGGGAATAACTATGTCTTATATAACGGAACATTTACCAACTACTATCGATAAAAGGCCAGAATTCTTTATAATAATTGGAATATTAATAATTTTAGTGTTACAACGAAAGATAAAAATAAGTTTAAATGATTTATTTTTGCTTGGTGGGCTATCTTTTTTAACGCTTATGTCTAAAAGAAGTTATGCTTTGTTTGCTATTTTATCTATATTTAGTATAGGAAGAATAATAAATCAATTTTTTAATGCAAAGTTAAAGAAAGAAAAAATAGAAGAATTCTTAAATAATGACATTACTTTTATTACATTTAATTTATTATTTATTATTTCGTCTGTTTTAATAATTAATAGTAACACTTCAAAAGATTATATTAATTATAGTAAATATCCAGAAAAGGCAAGTAACTATATACTAGAAAATTTAAATATCAAGAACATAAGAATATATAACGAATATAATTTTGGAAGCTATTTATTATTTAAAAATATTCCAGTTTTTATAGATTCAAGAGCTGATTTATATACAGAAGAATTTAATAAAGACTGTACTATTTTTAAAGATGGCGTTGTAAGAAAAGCAAGCAATTATGAAGAAATATTTAGTAAATATAAAATTTCTCATATTCTTATTTATAATACTAATATTTTAAATACTATTCTTAAAAATGATAATAATTATAGAAAGATATATATTGATAAATATTTTAGTATATATGAAAAATTGACATAAATTATAATTTATGTTATAATTACCAAGCATGAATGGGGGGAAAGTAATATGACAAAAGGTGTGAAAAATATTATATTAGGTGTTACTGTAGGAGCTGTTATTTCAGCAGGTATAGTATTGTGCAAAACAAATAAACATAATGAATTACAATTAAAATCACAAGAAACACAATTAGAAAGTCCAAAAATTGAAAAAGTTATTGTATATAATGATGGAAGTATGACTTTTTTAATGGATTTCCCAGAGGAATATGGAATAGAAGAAGAACCTTATATTGAACAAAGACCTGATGATGTTTTGTATATTGAAGTATACAATGAAAACGGAGAAAAAGAAATAGTTCTACCAACAGAAACATTAGAGCAAGAACCAGTACAGAAGAAAATAAAAAAATATTAATTTTACAAATAAAAGAATGTCCTTGTTACAATTCTTTTTATTTTGTAACCCATTTGGAGGCTTTATGAATAAAAAAATTATAGTAGATAGAGAAATGAAAATTTATGATTTTTTAAGAGAAAAATTATTATCATTATCTAAAAATAATATTAAAAGTATTCTGAGAAGAAAAATGGTTATGATTAATAACGAAATTGTAACTTCCTACGATTATAATGTAAAAATTAATGATGTTGTAATTATAAAAAACAATGTTATAGAGTCGAATTTTTCAAAGGAAATAAAAATTATTTATGAAGATAAGTCAATTATAGTAATAGATAAACCAAGTGGTATTTTAACTATTGCGACAGAAGAAAATAAATATGACAATTTTAATTTATATAGTATTTTGTCAAAGTATGTAAAAAAAGAAAATGCTAATAATAAAATTTTTATTGTTCATCGTCTTGATAAAGATACCTCAGGTGTAATAATCTTTGCAAAGAGTGAGAATATTAAAGAAAAATTACAAAAAAATTGGAATGAAACTACTAATAGAATTTATTATGCAGTAGTGATTGGTAATACTAAAGAAAAAGATACTTTAATGAATTATTTACAAGAAGATAAAAGATTAAGAACTTATGTTTCTGATAGTGGAAAATTAGCTATAACAAATTATGAAAAAATAAAATCAAATAGTAAATATTCTTTGTTAAAAATAAAGATAAACAGCGGTAGACGAAATCAGATTAGAGTTCAATTAAGTAATATAAATCATCCAATTTTAGGAGACAATAAATATGGCATAAAAGATAAAAGCGCAAAAAGAATGATGTTACACGCTAGTATACTTGAGATAGTTAATCCGATCAGTAATAAAAAAATGAAATTTGAATCTAAAGTACCAAGTTTATTTTATAAAAAAGTTGAATAAACATATTTGTTAAAAAAAAGAATATATGATACAATTTTTATGGACAATTATTAGGAGGACTTTTATGAAAGTAATAAAAAATACTTTAGCTAATTTTAATAGATATACTTTTTTGATGAAACAATTAATATTAAGAGATTTTAAAGTAAAATACAAAAGAAGTGTATTAGGTATAGTTTGGAGCTTACTTTATCCAGTTCTTATGATGGCTGTAATGGCAATGGTGTTTTCACAAATGTTTAAATTTAATGTAGAAGGAGTTAATTATTTAGTATATTTAATGACTGGGTTAGTAATTTTTAATTATTTTAGTGAAGCTAGTAATACTGCTATGACATCTGTTGTAACAAATTTTTCATTAATAAACAAAGTATATATTCCTAAATATATTTTTCCTATTGCAAAAACATTATTTGTTGGAATAAATTTTCTTTTAACCTTAATTCCTTTGCTAGTAATAATACTAGTTACTGGAAGTGGAGAAACAAGATGTGTGATTAATGTTTGGTATATTCTATTGCCATATATATTTGTATGTTTATTGTTGTTTACGATGGGAATTGGTTTGTTTTTATCTACTATTTCAGTATTTTTAAGGGATATGTTTTATATCTATGGAATAATTATAACAATTTGGAATTATGTAACACCTGTGTTTTATGATATATCGATAATACCTACAGTGTTACAACCAATATTTAAATTAAATCCGTTATATATGTTTATAAATAGTGCAAGAACAATAATATTGTATGGGACACCTCCATCATTAATACAAATTCTTAGCATGCTCATAATAAGTTTATTAACACTTGTAATTGGTGCAATTGTGTTTAAGAAAAATCAAGATAAATTTATATATTATGTATAAATACTAAAATATTAGAAAGGAAGTTAATTAACTTAATACATTTTATTAAAGTTAATAATATAGAATATATGATAAAAATTGATAATGTGTCTATGAAATTTGACTTAGGTATTGAAAAAGGATCATCGTTAAAAAATATGTTTATCTCTCTTTTTGATAAAAAAAGAAGAAGAAAAAAAGAATATTTTTGGGCACTAAATAATGTAAGTTTTGATGTAAAAAAGGGTGAGGTAGTTGGATTAATAGGAAGTAATGGAGCAGGGAAAAGTACTCTACTTAAAGTAGTTAGCGGGGTAATGAAACCAACTAAAGGACAAGTAATTGTTAATGGGAAAATAGCTCCTATGATTGAACTAGGTGCAGGGTTCGATCCGGAGCTAACTGCTCGTGAAAATATTTATCTAAATGGTGCTGTTTTAGGATATTCAGAAAACTTTTTAAATGAAAAATTTAATGAAATTGTAGAATTTTCAGAATTAAAAGATTTTCTTGATGTACCGGTTAAAAACTTTTCATCTGGAATGGTAGCGAAACTTGCTTTTTCAATATCAACAATTGTTGATCCTGAAATTTTAATTGTCGATGAAATTTTATCAGTTGGTGATATAAAATTTCAAGAAAAAAGTAAAAATAAGATGATGGATTTAATAAAAGGAGGAACAACTGTTCTTTATGTTTCACATTCAATAGAAAGTATTAAAGAATTATGTGATAAAGTAGTTTGGTTGGATCATGGTAGTGTTGTAAAAATAGGACCAGCTAAAGAATTGTGTTCACAATATTATTTAGCACAAATGGGAATTACTGAAGAAGAAGCAGAAAAAAGAAAAAAAGATGAAACCACTAAAATCAAAAATAAAAAAAAGAAATAATTTTATTAGAAAATTTTTACTTACAACACTTACAATTATTTGGATGGGGATAATTTTCTTTTTTTCTAATCAAAAAGCAATAGCTTCTAATAATATCAGTGATGGAATCATTGATAAAATTGTAATTAAAACATATAGTGTATTTAAAAATGATGTTTCTACTATAGAAAAAGAGTTTATAAAAAAATATTTTACACGACCAATAAGAAAACTTGGACATTTTGTTGTATATTTTATTTTAGGAATTTTAGTATTTTTTACTCTAAAATCGTACAATATAAAGTTATCGTTAACTTACTACGCAATATTAATATGTTGTATTTATGCATTTAGTGATGAATTTCACCAACTATTTATACCTGGTAGAAGCTGCCAAATTTCTGATGTAGTACTGGATACATTTTCTAGTTCGTTTTCTATTTTGCTATTTAATAAAAAATAAGTTATTGATTAAATAGTGTTAGTAAGCAATAAATTTGATAAATGAAATTATTATAAGGAGTGAATTTGAATCACTCTTTTATAATGCTCTTAATTAAGAAAAGTTTAGTAACAAACTAATTATATTGCTTATAATGAAAAGAATTATTTTAATAGACTTAATAATACTATTTGTCGTTTAAGTTATAACGTTATTAATATTATATTTAAATTAATTTTCAATGTATTTAATATTTTGTATAAATTTAATATTTTTTTATTAAATAAAAATAGTATTAATAAAATTTTAATTAACACTATTTATAATACAATTTTTAAAAAATAAAATAATCATTTTTAAATAAATTGTAAAATAAAAATAAAGATAATGATTGAATAAAAAAATAAGTTTGATATAATAAAAATAGATAATAATAGCTAAGAATAAGGAAGTGAAAAAAATGGAAGAAGTACATAAACAAAAAGGAAATAATAAGCGAAAAAAAAGTGTTATAGGATTTTGGATATGCATAATAATAGCAATAGTAACAATAACGAGCTCAATAGTAATGATAAGTGAAACAAAAAAAGTAAAAAATAATGATAAAGAAGAAACCACAGAAAAAGAGGAAGAAGAAATAAAGAGGCCAGAAGCAAACACAAATGAGGGAATAATAAAGGATAGAACAGAAAACGGAATAAGTTTTACAGAAACAACATTGACAATAGTAGAAAATGGATCAAGTTTTTCAACATTAGTAACAAACACAACAGAAGAAGAAATAAAAGTAAGAGTATTTGAAATAAATTTTAAGAATGAAAAAGGAGAAGTAATAACGACACTATATGGATATATAGGAGGAAGTTTATTGGCAAATGAATCAAGAAGAATATCGAGTAATGTAGATATAGAATTAAAAGAAGCAGTAGATATAGAATACAAAATAGTAGTTTGATAAATAAATAAGTAGAAGGTTGGTGGAACAGTGAAAAAGAAGATAAAACCAATTACAAAGAAAATAAGGAATAAGAAAATAGGATTTACATTAATAGAACTATTAGCAGTAATAATAATATTAGGAATAATAATGATGATAGCGATACCAAGTATAGCAGAATATATAGATTATTCTAGAAGGAATTCATATGTAGCAACAGCAAGAGGATATCTAGATGCAACAAGAGTAAAAATAAATTCATATGAGTTTCCATTTGGAGATAGGGAAATAACATATTGGATACCAATAGAATGTTTGAACTTAGAAAGAGGAGAAGGAAAAAGTCCGTATGGAGACTTTTTAGAGGGATATGCGGTTGTAACATATACAGGGAGTGGATATAACTACTATTTTACAAGTAGAGATGAAGCAAAGAAAGGAATACTAGTAACACCATATAACGAAATAGATATAGACAGTATAATAAGTTTAAATTCTGAAATACAAGTTCAATTAGGAATAGGAGGAAGACCAAATGTAGGAATAATGGATAAAAATACATGTGATGCTGAGAATTTAAAGATAAAAGAAGCATTAGAAAATATAGAAGAAGGAGAAACAGCTACAGAAGATAAAGGATTAATAACAGATAAAAATCCGCCTAGTATAACGGTAAATATAATAAAAAGCGATATAAGCCATTCAAATATAACATTAACAGTAACGGATGATGTTGGTTTATCTGAAGATAATAGATATGAATATTGTTTATCAAGTAGTAATACAGAAATAAAAGATTGCGAATTTAAAGAATATGAAAGTGAAAGACCATTTGAGGAAAATAGTCCTAATAGATATTTATGGGTATATCCAGTAAAAGATAAGCAAGGGAATATAAGTAATGGATATAGTAGTATAGAAGAGCCATTCATGATAGCAGATATATCAACAGCGAGTTATGAAGTTACGCCTAAAGGATGGAGTGAAAGCAAGAAGGTAATAATAAACTATCCAGAAGGATATAAAAATGAATATAGTATAGATGGTGGTATAACCTGGAAAGAGTATACAGGAGAAATAACATTAACAGAAAACACAACAATAATATCAAGGATGACAAGTGAAGATAAGTATATATCAGGATCAAGTCAAACAGTATCACAAATAGATCCAACAAAACCAACAAAAGCAGATTATACATATGAAATAAATAATACGAGTGTAAAAATAACAGCATCAGGAGAAGATAAAGAATCAGGAATAACACATTATAGTTTCAGTAAAGATAGTGGAGAAAGTTGGAGTGAAGTTAGTACAAACCCAGTATATACATATACAATAGGAAGTGGAGAAGTAATAGAAGTAAAAGTTAAAGTATATAATGGAACATACGAAAATGATGGAGAAAGTAATAATTATTTAATTAGTGAAGGAAAGACATTAAGAATACCGACATATACAGTAACACCAAGTAGTGGATGGAGTAACCAAAAGACAGTGGCAATAAATTATATTGATGGCCATACTAAAGAATATAGTTTAAATAATGGAGTAACATGGAATACATATACGAATGCGCTTAGTTTAACTACTAATGCGACAGTAATGGCAAGAAGTGTTAGCGAGAAAGGGTCATTAATATCAAGTATAAACGTATCAAATATTGAAACAATAAAACCAACAGTTAACGTAAGTACTATTTCTTATAATGGTACAAGTTCAGTAATAAGAATAAATATTTCTGATAGTGGTGGAAGTGGACTATCAACAAGTAATAAATATCAATATTATTTATCAACAAGTAATACTACTCAAACAGGAGGAAGTTGGCAAAATTATACAATAGGTTCTACATTTAATATCACTGGAACTAATCAGACAAAATATTTATGGGTATATCCTATAAGAGATAATGCTGGTAATTATAATGGAACTTATACTAACGATGCAGTTCCATACGTAGTTGGTACATATAAATTTGTAACTAATTATACAATAACATATAATTTAGGCGGTGGAAGTGCAACCAATCCAACTAGTTATACATATGAAACAAATACTTTCACATTAACTAATCCGACAAGAAAGGATTATACTTTTTTAGGATGGACAGGTAGCAATGGAACCACTCCAAGTAAGACAGTAACAATTCCTAAAGGTTCTACAGGAAATAGAACATATACGGCTAATTGGCAATTAGCTTGCTCTAATACGCCGGTATATACATATACAGGTAGGCATCAATTTATAAATGATGGAAATGGCAATTGGCGAATAAAGTTTTTAACAAGTGGAACATTTACATTAACTAAGCCGCTTTGCTCTAATACAATAGATGCATTCTTAGTAGGTGGAGGTGCTGGAGGCTTCAATGGTGGAAATGAGAACAATTTTGAATCAGGAGGTGCTGGTGGTGGCGGTGGATACACTAGAACTTCCAAATATGTCCAAATAACAATAAACACTCCGTATCAGATAGTAATTGGTTCAGGAGGAGGCGTTGCTTCTAATGGCGGTTCTTCTTCAGCATTTGGTTTTATAGCTAGTGGAGGCTATGCATCTTCCAATGGTGGAAATGGTGGCTCTGGTGGTGGAGCTGGTGGATCTTGGGATGGAAATCCAGGAGGAAGTAATGGTGCCAGTGGTAATGGATTGGGGCAAACAGTTCAAGCTGGACCAAATGGTGAAACTGGTAACACATGTGAATTTGGTGAATATCCTTGTAGTACAGATAAATTGTACTCTGGCGGTGGCGGTGGCGGCGCTGGAGGACAATCATATATTGCTGGAAATTATGGAGCTAGAGGCGCTTCTGGTGGCGCTGGTGGCGGAGGAAAAGGCGGAGATTCCGATAGTTGGAGTAGTGGTTATTGGGAAAGTCAACCAGGTGGTGCAGGAACTGCTAATACCGGTGGCGGCGGTGGCGGCGGCGGTAGTAGCGCAAATGGAATTGAACCAGGTGGAATAGGGGGTTCTGGAATTGTCATAATTAGAAATTCCAGATAAAGATTAATTAAAAAAAATCAAAATAAACAACATATAAGTAATTATATAGTTAGTGTGCAATACACTAACTATTTTTTTAATTTATATGATTCAAAAAAATAAATAATAATACTTTTATAAAATTACATACAATTTTATGTTTATTTTATTTACTGTCTAATATTATTTAATTATTTCATAATATTTGCATTTTTAATATGATTATTTTATTATTAATATAAGGTGAATAATATGAAGTATTATTTTATAACTTTATTTTTAATTGTTTTAATTTCATATTTAGGAATTTTTATTAAAACTGAAAGAAAAATTTGGGAAGCTTTAGTTCCTGGGTATAATATATATATTTTATTTAAAATATTAGATTTACATATCTTTTTATTTATATCTTTAATTATCTTAATTTTAATTCCTATAACAAGCAAGTTCTTTATTTTATTAATTGTGGTTAATCTTCCTTTTATAATATCAGATGCTTTTGGATACAAACTATTTTATGGTTTTTTAATATTGTTATTTCCAATTTTTTTTCTTCCTTACGTAGTTTTTAAAGGAACCTATATATATTCAGAATATAAGAGTGGAAAAGATAATTTAGAAGATGAAAGATTAGATAAAATGATTGAAGAAAGTTTGAGGAATTGTTCATGAAATTTTTTTTAAGACATAAAATATTCCCAGTTGTTCTTTTAATGATAACTTTCATCTTCTATATCTATTTTTGTAGAAAAGTAGAAATTAATCCTTTAATTGATAGGAATTCAATTCATTATGTTAATGATTTATATATGTCTAATGAATTATTTTATAATAATTTAAATTATCAAGAACAAAATTTGTACATAAAGCTTTTAGAATCAATAAAAGATTATAAATCCAATTATTATATAAATATCAATAAAGATAGTTGCTATTCATTAGAAGAGTGTGCTTCAATGGGAACTAAAGTAATGGATTCAATAATTATGGACCATCCTGAATTACTACAAATAGCTAGTTATTCTTGGTCGTATAACAGTTTACAAGATAGTGAAAATGTCAAATTAACATTTAGTTATGCTATTAAATTTAGTTTTATAAGTAAATTAGGTGAGATGCGAATTGCAAGAATCATAGATAAAATAAAAAAAGATACAGTGAATATGGACGAAATAGAAAAAGTTAAATATGTGTATGAATGGATTGGAAAAAATAATAAGTACAACAAAACTTTTATGTACTTTAATAGTAATCAATCGGCATTTACAGTTTTTATTAATCATAATTCAGTATGTGCAGGTTTTGCTAAAGCTAGTCAAATTATTTTTCAGAATATTGGCATAACTTCATATTACGTAACTGGAACATCTACAGGACCTCATGCTTTTAATATAGTAAAAATTAAGGATAGTTATTACTTATATGATTCTACAATAGCGAGTTCATTAAATAATGAAAGTGGTAATTTTTATAAAGGCTTAGAGCAAAAATATTTAAGTGGTTATAAAATAGACAATCAAGATTTATATCCAGTTTTAAATACAAACGAAATTTTCATTAATTAGCATAACTATTTGTATTATTATTGAATAATATAGTATAATATGCTATAATTTGCTAACAATAAATTTATTTACATGGAGGCTAATATGGAAAAAATATATATTTTTGGACACAGAAGTCCCGATACGGATTCTGTAACAAGTGCAATCGCTTTAGAATATTTAAAAAAGTCCTTAGGAGTATATGCTGAAGCTAGAATTTTAAGTGAAATGAATGATGAAACCAAATTCGTTTTAGATAAATTTAATATTAGGCATCCGAAATATTTAAACGATGTAAAATTGCAAATAAAAGATATTATTTATCACAAAGATTTATATCAGCTAGATACTTCATCAATAGAAGACATATATAATTATATGTATCAAAATAACACCACTGGTGTACCAATAGTAGATAAAAATAGAAAATTCATAGATATAGTAACTGCTAAAATGGTTTTGAAAGAAGTTTTTAAGAGTGATGATGATAATTTATATACTTCATATAATAATATTTTAAAAAGTTTATTAGGAAAAGAAGTTTTAAAATTCGATGATGAAATACGTGGTCATGTAACAACGGTATCTTATAAGAGTACAACATTTTTAGAAACATTTAATTTCACTAGTGATGATATTTTAATTGTTGGTGATAGACATAGTATTATTGAAGCAGCAGTAATAAAAAAAGTAAAACTTTTAGTAATAACTGGTAATGGTGAAATAAAGGAAGAACATATAAATATAGCTAGAATGAACGGAGTAAATATTATTAGAACACCTTTTAATACTTTTAAAACTGTAAAAAAGATATTATTGAGTAATTATATAAAAAATTTAAAAACCGAAAATAGGCCATATACTGTTTTAGAAAATGATTATTATGATGATTTCTTAGAAAATACAACTAAATTAGGATTTAATAATTATCCTGTAGTAGATAAGAAAAATATTTGTAAGGGTTTAATTAGAATAACTGATATAAATAAAAAGAATCGAAAAAAAGTTATTTTAGTTGATCATAATGAATCAGAACAAAGCGTTATAGGTCTTGATGAAGCTGAAATTATGGAAGTTATAGATCATCATAAAATTGGCAATATTTCAACTAACAATCCTATTAATTTCAGAAACATGGCTGTAGGAAGCACAAATACCATTGTATATCACTTGTTTAAGGAAAATAGAGTAGAGATACCTAAAACAATAGCTTCTTTGATGTTAGCAGGAATAATATCAGATACTTTAGCATTAACAAGTCCAACAACGACAGAAAAAGATAAAGAAGTAGTGATTAAATTAGAAGAAATAAGTGGTTTAGATTATAAAAATTTTGCTAAAGAACTTTTCAACTCTAGTATTAATTTAGAAAATAAAAGTGAATATGATTTAATAATAACTGACATGAAAAGTTTCCAAAATAATGGAAGGACATTTAAAGTTTCACAAATAATTACAATGAATATTAGTAATATTTTGGAACGAAAAGATAAACTAATTGAAGAGTTGAATAAATTCAAAGAAGTAACTCAAAGTGATTTTGTAATACTAATGATAACTGATATAATAAGTAATGGTTCATATATTTTATATGATAATACACCTTTAACATATAATGTTTTACAAAGAGCTTTTAATAAAAATATTTATGAAGGAATGTATTTAGAAAATGTAGTATCCAGAAAAAAACAAATAATTCCTTTATTAATGGAAACAGAATAGATTATATATTCTGTTTTTAATTGCAAAGAAATTATTGTTATGATAAAATCAAATGGTAATAAAGTGAGTGATATTATGCAAGAAGTTATTGTAGATACTTTAATTGACTCGATTAAATTAATTCCTTTTTTATTTTTTGCTTTTTTAATAATAGAATTAATTGAACATAAATTTAATAAAAAAACAAAGGAAATGATAAGTAGATCAGGACATTTTGGACCTTTAATAGGAAGCATTTTAGGTCTATTTCCCCAATGTGGTTTTAGCGTATTGGCTACTAATCTTTATACGACTAGAATTATAACTTTTGGAACCTTAATTGCAATTTATTTATCAACAAGTGATGAAATGTTACCTATTATGTTGTCAAATAATACTGATATAACTACTATATTACAGCTTTTAAGTATAAAGTTTGTTTCTGGATTATTTTTTGGATTTTTAATTGATTTTGTTATGAAAAAGAAAAATAAGCAAAAGAAATTAGATTATCACATTTGTGATGATGAGAATTGTCACTGTGAAGAGGGAATATTTTTTTCTTCTTTTAAACACACAATTAATACAATTTTATTTATAGCGATAGCAACATTTATTTTAAATACAACAATTCATTATTTTGGTGAAGAAAACATTGAAAATATTTTTTTAAAGAATAATATATTTGCTCCATTTATATCTAGTTTAATTGGTTTAATTCCCAACTGTGCTTCTAGTGTTATTATAACAGAGTTATATTTAAACAATGTTATATCTCTTGGAACAACTGTTGCTGGATTATTAACGGGAAGTGGAGTAGCACTTTTAGTTTTATTTAAAACAAATAAAAATATAAAACAAAATTTTACAATATTATTAACTATTTATGGAATAGGAGTTCTTATTGGAGTGTTTATTGAAACTTGTCAACTTTGTTTTTAAAAAAAATAATAGTTTTTTAGACTCCGCCTACTATTCCTTTTTTTCTTAAATATATTTTTCTTAAAAAATCTATTGGAATCACTGTAGATGCCATTAAAATCATTATTTGTAATTCTTTAAAATTAAGGCCTATTGTTCTAAACAAATTTCCTCCAAAATATATTAATAAAATTTGTATTATTGTAATTAAAATTACTATTGTTAAAAATACTTTGTTTTTTAATATGTTAGACAATATATTTAATCTATGAGTTCTAGCATTAAAACTATTAAATATATCGATAAAGATAAATAATCCAAAGAATGCTGACATTAAATATTTTGGATTATTACGATAAATATTTATAAATATAGGTAATTTTAAAAATAATATACATAGTAAGAATGAATAAAAACCAGTAAAAAATATTTCACCAAACATGTATCTATTTATAATAGATTCATTTTTTTTCTTTGGAGGTTCTTTCATATACTCTAAAAGTGGCGGTTCAAAAGCAAATGCTAAACCCGTTAATGTATCCATAACCATATTTATCCATAACATTTGAATAACTGTAACTGGTGTGTCAATTCCAATAAATGACCCAATAAATGATAATCCTATTGCCGATAAGTTAATTGTCAGTTGACATATAACAAATTTTCTTATGCTTTTAAATATTGTTCTTCCATATAAAATTGCTTTTGAAATGGACAAAAAATTATCATCTAGAATTACTATATCAGAAGCTTCTTTGGCTACTTCTGTGCCACTTCCCATAGCAAAACCAACATCAGCATTTTTTAAAGCTGGAGAATCATTTACACCATCTCCGGTCATTCCTACTACTAAGTCAATACTTCTAGCAATTTTTACTAATCTTGTTTTATCGGAAGGAAGACTCCTTGCTACAATTCTTAAATTTGGCAATATCTTTATAATTTCTGAATCAGACATTTTGTTTAATTCATTAGAAGTTATTACTATATCATTTTTACTAGTTAAAAGATTTAATTCTTTTCCAATAGCAATTGCAGTATCTTTATTATCTCCTGTAATCATAACCGTTTGAATACCAGCATTTCTTACCAAATTTAATCCTTCTACTGCTTCTTTTCTAATATCATCTTTAATACTTACTATAGCTACTAAAGTTAAATTTTGAAAAGTATGTTTATATGGATTACCAGTTGCTAAAAGTATTACTCGTATACCTTTTTTTGTAATATTTTCAATGTAACTTTCAATTTTATTTTTATCATTTAAAACTTCTCTAATACCATTAGAATTATAATAATAATTACAAAATGGTAGTATTACCTCAGCAGCACCTTTAATGAGTTTAATTTTTCCATTATGATCAATTATAGTTGATGAATATTTCTTTTTGCTATCAAATTGTTCTGATTCTATTTTTTTAATATTTTGATTTTGTTTGGTGTGAATAAAAGAAAATAGAGCTCGATCAGTTATATTCCCACCAACTACTTTATTATTATCATAAAAACAATCTGTATTATTAAGAATACTTGTGCTAAAAATATTATAAAATTTAGGATATTTTAAAATATCTTTTTCTGTATAATATTGTTTTAAATAACCATCAGCAACGCCGACCACTTCAAGTTTACCTTTTGTAAGAGTACCAGTTTTATCTGTGAATAAGATATTAATGTTTCCAGCTGTTTCAATACCAACTAGTTTTCTAACTAAAACATTATTTTTTAACATTCGTTTCATATTTGAAGATAACACTAGAGTAATCATCATTGGAAGTCCTTCTGGAACAGCAACTACTATAATAGTAACTGAAAGTGTAAGTGCATACAAAATATAGTTAGTCATTAAAGGAATATTTTGTATTGTTTCTTTTATTAATTGAATATCAAAATTATTCTTTATAATTATCATAGAAAATAAGTATGACAAAGAGACTAATATAGCTCCAATATATCCTATTTTGCTTATTATAAGCGCTAAAGAGCGTAGCCTAATCTTTAAAGGACTTTCTGGCGCATCTTCTCCAAGTTCTAAATTCATTTTTCCATATACAGTATTATTTCCGACTGCTGTAACTTTCATTATAGCTTTTTTCGAGTAAACAGTAGTTCCTCTATATACTTTATTATTTTCATTTATATCTATATCAACAGCTACTTTTTCCTTTTCCTTGGCTTCTCCATTAAGTGTTGATTCATCTACCGATATTTCACCATTGATAATAATACCATCTGCCGGTATTTTGTCTCCAGATTCTAAAATAACAATATCGCCTTGAACAATTTCTTCTATTGGAATAAGCACAGTTTTTCCATTTCTTTTAACTTTACTTTTTATTTTAGATGCTTCTTCCTGCAAAGATTTAAAGGCTTTTTCACTTCCATACTCGGAAATAGAAGATATAAAAGATGTTACAAATACTGCAATTAGTATACCTATTGTTTCGTACCAATCAAAGTCTTTAATTAAAAATACTATTTTTATTATTAATGCAATTAAAAGAATTTTTATTATTGGATCACCAAGTGATTCTATAAATAAATGCCAAAAGTTATTAGTCTTAATTTCTTTTAATGAATTATTTCCGTATTTACGACGATTTTGTAAAACTTCCTCATCTAGCAAACCATTTAAATCTTTCATACTTTCCTCCTATTGTAATTTTATGATGACAAAATTGAGATATTAAAAAAAATTAAAATAAAAGATATAAGAGTATGTTTTAATATAAAAATTGCTTTTTTTATTAAAATATGATATAATATAATGCAATTTAAAGGGGGAATATAAAATGTTTTATGAAAGTAGAGAATTTCCATATGGAAACAAAGAAAGTGTTAGAAAAGTAAATGTGACTTTAAATAGAGAAGATAGACGTAATTTAAGAAAAATAGATGAAATAGAAAACGGAAAAGACAAATTAGAAAGGGGATTAGAGGCTGCAAGGATTGCAACTAATATTACATCAGCTGTTACAAGTATACCTGTTATTATTAGTTCAAGTGCAATAGTTGCTGCTCTTGTAACTTCATTTGGAGCTATAGCACTTTGGGCTTGTAACTTAGGAATGGAGCAAACTGAAGAAACAAATCAAATATTATATTCTATTGAAGAATTTGTTAAAGATAGAAGTAATAATCTTTCCTATTGGGGATCTATCTTTGGAAGACATCTTCAACCATTTTTAATATCAATTATGTCAAGAGGTGCTGTAAATAAGTTATTGGGAAACATGAAGAATAGAAAAGAGCATCAAGAAGATAAAATTGCTAATAAAATTATAAAAAATGATGATATAAAAATGATTATAGAAGATATAACTAAGAATAACCAAGATTTATCTTTAAATTTTATAAGAGAGTTTTTATGTAATGTTGATTTAGCTGATAATAGTAGAGATTTTAATATACAATTACTCTCAAATTTGGCTGAATATAGAACATCAGTATTAAAAGAAGAAAGAAACGAAGGAAGTAAAGAAGAAACAGAATCCAAGTTTATTAATTTTATTGAACTATTAATGCAAGCTAGATTTATTGATGGAGCATCTCAAAACTTTGTTGATAGTCAATATATAAGAGACTTAATAAAAACATATGGAGATTTAGTTCCAATTAATTTAGAAGAAAAGGTTAAAACAAAAAAATTTGGTTGTGGAAAAAGATGAATGTAATTTCAATTTCAAAAAAACATTTTCAAAAATTAGAACCTTTTGTATTGTCAAGAGAAATTTGTAATACTGAAGGAAAACTCTATTTTTTGAATTATCATGGAGAGGAAAAAATATTAAAAAAACTTTTTCTTAGTGAAGGACCAATTTTTGCAAATAAATTATATACAATAGAACTACTAGATAATTACAGAGAATATTTACCTGAAAATTTTTGCTTGCCAGATTATTTATTAGCCATAAATGGTAGTATTAGTGGATTTACAACTCCTTATAAAAAAGGAACATCGTTAACTACAGTTCTTAAAGATCAAAATATTGATTTCAAAGAACAAGTATATTATTTAAAAAGAGTTGGAGAATTATTAACTCAATTATCTACAATTAGAAAATACACACAATTGAGAGATATTTTTATAAATGATCTACATGATTCAAATTTTATCGTTGATTTAAGTAATAAATCAGTTACTGTCATTGATCTTGATAGTTGTAAAATTGGTTCGAATGATACATTTCCTTCTAAATTTTTGGTTGAAGATTCATTATTAAAAAATGCACCGCAGAAGTATTTACGTAACTGTAATGGGAGAGATGGACATATAATAGCAAATGAGCAATCAGATTTATATTGTTACAATATTATGCTACTTAATTATTTATTTGGTGAAAATATAAATGGTATGAATATTGTTGACTTCTACGATTATTTAAATTATCTAGAGTATATTGGAATAGACTTGAGATTACTTCATAGTTTTGAAAGTTTAGTTATAAATAGAAAAAATGAAAATCCAGAATCGTATTTAGAAACATTAACTAGAGAAAATATTTTCCGCGCTAAAAAGAATGTATATAAAAAAGTGAAAAAAAGATGAACTACAAAGTTCATTTTTTTAATAAAAATTTGTAGAAAACATAAAATTAAGTGGTGATTTTATGTTTTTAAAAAAGGTTGATGAAAGAATAAGAGCAATATTTTTAATAATTATATTACTTTTTATATTTATTGTTACTAGAGTTATATATATTCAATTATTTGAGTATGATAAACTAACAGAATTAGCAAATGACTTATGGAGTAGAAATTTACCCCTTGCTGCTGATAGGGGATTAATATTAGATAGAAATGGTGTTGTTTTAGCAGATAATATCACAACCACTAGTCTTGTACTTATACCTAGTCAGATTAAAGATAAAGAAGAAGTTTCAACAAATATTGCAAATATTTTAGGTATTACAAAAGAAGAAATGGATAAACATGTATATAAAGAAACTTCTATCGAAAGAGTACATCCTGAAGGAAGAGGATTATCTTATGAAGTAGCCGACAAAATAAATGAATATGAGTATGATGGTGTTTATCTTGTAAAAGAATCTAAAAGATATTATCCGTATGAAGAAATGTTATCTCATGTTTTAGGATATGTTGGGATAGATAATCAAGGGCTTTCAGGTATAGAACTTCAATATGATGAATATTTAACAGGAGAAGATGGTGCAATTAAATATTTTTCTGATGCCAAAGGAAATAGCCTGAAATTATCAGATATATATGTTGCTCCTCAACAAGGAATGAATATTCAACTTACTATTGATTATAACATTCAATTATCATTAGAAAGAGAACTAAATAACATTGTATCAATGTTTGACCCAGATATGGCATTAGCAGTAGTAATGGATCCGAACAATGGTGAAATATTAGCAATGAGTTCAAGGCCAACATATGACTCTAATAATTATCAAGACTATTCTATTGAAGCAATAAATAGAAATCTTCCTATCTGGGCATCATATGAACCAGGAAGTACGTTTAAAATTATAACGACCGCTGCAGCAGTCGAAGAGAAAATAGTTGATTTAGAAAAAGATACATTTTATGATTCTGGATCAGTTATCATTAATGGTGCAAGAATTGGTTGCTGGAAAGCAGGAGGGCATGGTCATCAAACATTTTTACAAGTGTTAGAAAATTCTTGTAATCTTGGTGTCAATACAGCAACACATATAAATTTCAAGAAAGCCCTTTAAATAATCAAAAAACTTCTACCCAAATT